>CAZWUB010000057.1:18792-21077 GCA_964637415.1 uncultured Rikenellaceae bacterium | reverse complement strand
TAATACGTTTCTTAATACGTTTTTTAATACGTAGATTCTTAAATCCGGCCAAAATGAAGACTTTTTCTGACAGGTAGATATACAGATAAATAACTGCCGGGTGTCAATAAATTAATCTCTTTACATTATAAATAAGCACCGAATTTTGAAACAAATTGAGTTTTGCATCGTATTTTTGTCTTTGGGACTGTCTAAAATTTCATAATTATCAATGCAAGGCAAAAAGAAGCTTCTTTTAATTTTTCTGTTAAGCCCGTTTTTTTTAGTATCCGCACAGGAGACACCTGTTAATCCGGTATCGAATAAGGTATTTACTCCCTTCGTATTCAATCCCGCCATCGCTGGAAGCAAGGATTTCATGTCTGTAGACATTCTGGCTGCCTTGCAGAATAACCAATACACACAGTTGCTCAGCGGAAATACAAGGCTTAAAAAACGAGGAAAGGAACATCGCCTGAATCCGGATATTACGGAATTTTCAAATTTCGGGCTCGGAGGGTATGTTTTCAATGATCTCACAGGTGATCACAGGAATACCGGAATTAGTATTGCCGGAGCCTGTCACATCCCCCTGAACAGGGAGAAACTCTCCTTCCTTTCTGCAGGTGCAGCTGTTAAAGGTGTATACAGCCACTTTCCGGGAGATACCGATCCGGTAAGACCTGAAAGGGATACACTTTTCCCGAATATCGACGCAGGAATTTATTATTATAATCCGTCGTTTTATGCCGGGATTTCGGCAACCAACATTCTTGCTGAATCCCCACTAAAGGATACAATACCGGTATCGAGAGAGTATTTTTTCACTGCCGGATTCAAGGTTGTTCTGAGCAGAAGGCTCAATATTGTTCTTGAACCCTCGGTTATTGCGAATACAGGCGATTCGCTGTCAGGCGATATCAGGGACATGATCCATCCCGGGCTGAAATTATTTCTCGGGAATTTCTGCATGGGATCGTATCTTAATGATTATGACAGGATCCCATTCTTTTTCCAGTTTAAATATCCCGGATTTTATATCGGGACATTCTTTGAGCTTCCGAGGAATACTCCCTTTTATAAAAAGGAAATAACCGCGGAGATAGTATTAGGATTGAATATTTCAAAAAATAATCCCTCACGTAACAGGAAAGGCCAATGGTAAGGGATTTTTTTATCAGCGATATGAGAAGATTTTTCAGATCTGTATTATTCTGTACTGCAATCATGTACTGCGGGGTTCTTACCTCAGCTGCAGGCGTTAAAGATGATGAAAACATTCCGGGTTTTATACGGCCGGAATCAGCACAGGATGATCGTCCTGTCAGAATTGCCTTTTTCGATCTCGATATAATTGCCCCCTCATCGGGTGTTCAGTTTTTCAGAGACGGAATTGTTTTTCTCGGCATGTCGAAAAACTATTCAAAAATGGTTCCCGAACATGTTTCATTCGGTACAACTCAGGCTTACTATGCAGTTCCCGGGGATACCTCACTTCAGAATCCCATCATCTTTTCTCCCGATTTCAGATTCTCATGGCCCTGTGATGCGATCTCTTTCAACGCCAGTTATGACAAAATGTATTTCACCCGGAAGGATAAGACAGAAAAACACGAAAAGATTTATATGTCGGACTATACAGGCGGCCGTAACGGAAAAGGCAGCTGGTCTGAAGCATCAAAGCCGCTGGATTTCTGCACCGGTGATTTTATTTATACCCATCCGGCTTTGTCGGGAGATGGTAATATGATGATATTTGCATCCGACAGGGACGGATCTTCAGGTGGGCTTGATCTTTTCATAACAAGGAAAGACGGAGATAAATGGTCCTCTCCCGAAAATCTGGGAAAACTGATAAATACAAAATCGAACGAACTTTATCCCTTTCTTGATAATTCAAATAATCTTTATTTCTCATCCGATGGACATCCGGGTTACGGGGGTTATGATATTTTCGTCAGCAAATTCAACGGTAAGAGATGGGAAGAACCTGTTAATCTGACAAAGCTTATTAATTCTCCGGATGATGATGTTGCCTTTACCCTGAACCGTATCAACGGGAAAACAGGATTTTATTCTTCAATAGATAATGTTAACAAGCGTTTCGCACAGCTTTACAAAATAAATTCATCAGAAGACGGAAAGAGTCCGGCGGATCTGTCAACTGCTCTGCTGAACGGAGCATTAACTGATACTGCATTCACTTATCAGAAGCTCCTTCTCGCAAAAGCCGATGACATTTCAAGAGCAGCTGAAGAGGCCCGATTGGCTGAAGCCGAGGCAGCAGCAAAAGCGGCTGAAAAGAA
>CAZWUB010000057.1:13802-18692 GCA_964637415.1 uncultured Rikenellaceae bacterium | reverse complement strand
TCAGTTACTCCCGTATCGGAAAAACTGAAAGATGTTGTTGTTTACAGGGTTCAGTTCCTGTCAGGCGTTACACAGAAGCAGATGAATGAAGTTATTGTAAACGGGAAATCATATCCTGTCTATATATATTACTATCTGAAGGAATACCGTTATACGGCAGGGGAATTCACCTCACTTGAATCTGCAAAAGCGCTTCAGTTTGCAATGAGGAAATCAGGCTATCCGCAGGCATTCGTTGCTGCATTTAAGAATAATACAAGGTCTCTTGATCTGAATTTGTTCAGATAATAAACCGGGAGAGCACTTTTACAGGGAAAATTTCAGAATACGGTACAGTGATTACTTCAAACTCTCCCTGGCATATCTCAGATGAACACTGCTGAGTTCGCAGAGTCCTATGTTCTTTACAAATTCCTGTCCGTCGCCGATAACATAACCAAGAAAGGCGAGGATTGCGGGATTAACCGGTGCTCCAGGGGATCCGATAACAAGTTCCCGGCAAAGGCTTTCCGGATAGACTCCCAGCCAGACGCTCCTGTGAGCAGTTTCAAGGTCTTTGAAAGGGGCTTCAGTCCTCCCTATTAAATTATCAAAGTCAAGATCAAAAGGAATTATCTGGATATGTTCCTTACGCTTCCCTGTGGGCATCTCAAAAGCAAAACTTAAATTACAGTACCCGACAGCCAGAGGATTTTTTGCGACACTGCTGACCATTTCATCGTCTCCGGTCACACTTTTCCCTTTAAGATCGGAAGCTTTCCTGAAACAGAAATCCGCCAGAACATCAGAAGCGCCTGATTCGTCAGCCCTGATATATACATCCGGCTTTACATTCCCGGCTGTGTCAAGCAAAGCCCCCCAGGAAGGAGTTACAGGACCTGTAAACAATTGTTGTATCTCATCAGGACTCAATCCCTGTTTCATCAGTCTTGGCATAAAGGGATTCTTATCATTTAATATGATAGCGACTCCATCTTTTGCAACCGGCATTAACCAGATACCTGATTCTTTTTCATCGTCCGTAAGAGGACGCGATATCATTGCGAGGTCAGTCTTTTTATCAATCAGCTCGGCAACACCCTGTCCGGTTCCGGTCTCATGGATCGTAATTTTTACATCCCTGTGAATATTCATAAAGCTGTCTGCCCATTTTTTCATCAGAGGTGACAGAGCATAAGCTCCGCTGATTGTAAATTCCCCGGAAATATTTTCCCGGATAACAGCATCTGAATTGTTTTCTGCTGTAACAGATTTCCGTGATTTACATCCGGTTATAACAATTACTGTCAGAAGCAGTATCAGTATCTTTTTCAAGGCTAATTTTTTCTTAAAGTTACAAAATTTTCTCTTTCACTTTGATAAAACATCACCTTAGTGTCCTTAGCGTAAACTTGTGGTTAAAAATAAAATTTACTTTAACCACAAAGGACACGAAGGTAATCACAAAGAACACAAAGGATTTAAGTAAATTATGAACATTTATTTGTTAAACAGATTAATCCTTTACCGCAACCGGGACTTGTTAATTCTGTTCAGGTTCCCGTCGAATTTCATAACCTGTCCTTTTCTGGTTTCTGATGCAAATGTTTTGCTGCCATATCTTAATGACAAAGGATATCCGGCGTGAGAGGTTACTTTCAGGAAAACAAGCTTGCCCTGGTTCCACTCAAGATCGAGTTCAAATCCTCCCCTGGCACGAATTCCTTTCACTTTACCTTCGGGTATCTCTGAAGATAGTGCCGGCAGAATGTCGATTGATGAAAGATGGCTTTGAAGAAGCATTTCTGCAATGCCGGCAGCTCCGCCGAAATTTCCATCAATCTGGAAGGGAGGATGGGCATCAAAAAGGTTCGGATATGATCCTCCGCCTGAAGAACCTCCGCCCGATGCTTTTGAATTTGACTGTCCTGCAGGTCTCAGCAGCATCCTTACCATCTTCCATGCATGATCGCCGTCGAGGAACCGGGCCCAGAAATTTATTTTCCATGCAAGGCTCCATCCCGTACCTTCATCGCCACGGGCTATAAGTGATTTTTTTGCAGCATCCATAAGATCGCGGCTTTCATCAAAATTGATCTCCTTTCCCGGATGCACACCCCACAGATGTGATACATGCCTGTGCTTGTTATCCGGATCGTCAATATCCTTCATCCATTCCTGCAGCTGTCCAAACCTCCCGATCCTGTATGGAGCGATCCGGGGAAGCATCTCCCTGAGGGTATCTGCAAATGCCTTGTCTGTGCCTAAAACAGATGAAGCCTCAATACATGCTTTAAACAGACTTTTGATTATCTGATGATCCATCGTCGGACCATAAACGAGACCTCCGTTCTCAGGTGAATTTGAGGGTGAAGAAACAAGCCACCCCGTCTCAGGATCTGTAACAAGAAAATCGGTATAAAACCTTGCGGCACTTTTCATAACCGGCCAGGCTCTCCCGGAGAGAAAAGATCTGTCGCGGCTGTAAAGATAATGTTCCCAGAAATGATGGGCTAGCCAGCCGCTACCGCTTACCCAGATGCCATGATCTGATGCATTTATCGGAGCAGCTCCCCTCCATAGATCTGTATTGTGATGAAGTACCCATCCCCCTGCATTGTAATGCTCCCGTGCAACCTTCCTGCCTGCAGGAACAACTTCTTCGAGCATCCTGAAAAGAGCATCATGGCATTCGGCAATATTAAGAACCTCAACCGGCCAGTAATTCATTTCGGTATTAATGTTAACAGTGTATTTACTGTCCCACGACGGATTGAGTTTATCATTCCATATACCCTGAAGGTTTGCCGGGTAAGTTCCCTCCCTGCTCGATGCAAGCATCAGGTAACGGCCATACTGAACATAAAGCGCCGCAAGAGAATTGTCCATGGCAGCAGGAATCCGGGAAATCCTCTCTGCAGCAGGCAGGTTCTGATTTCCTGAAGAACCGAGGAAGATAGAAAACCTGTTAAAATATTTTTGATAATCAGCAATATGAGCTTTTTTAATCTGGTTAAATGATCTGGATCCAGGATCAGAAAGATATTTAATACACCTGGCTTCAGGATCACCCGAAACATCATCCGGGTTAACGAAATTTGTTGCAGCTGCAAGCCAGAGAACAACCCGGTTCGCCTTTTCAACATGTATCACTTTATCAACTGCAGTTACATCACCACCCTGAGCCATCACTCTGACCATGGCTGTTCCTCGCAGAACGCCATCTTTTACCTTTACATTCAGCTCAATAATACCGTCATCTGTCGTTACAACCGAAAATCCCTCATGAGGTGATTTCAGCATGATATCAAAAGTAAGCGCCTTCTTTTTACCTGCAGTTAGGTTCACCGCAATAATATTATCAGGATAGCTTGCAATATATTCCCTTGTAAAGAGAACATCTCCTGCGACATAGGAAGTTTTGCATACAGCATTTGAAATATCAAGTTCCCTCCGGTAGTCAGTAACAGTTTCATGATCCGGAAAACTCAGAAGTATATCTCCGAAGGGCTGGTATTTCTGCTGGCGTAAAGGAACGCTCATAAATTTCTCAAGTGCAAGCTTCTCAGCTTCATCCTGCTTTCCCTGCCATAACAGCTCACGGATGGTCCCCAATGAGGTATATGCTCCTTCATGAGAATAATCATGAGGAATCCCCGACCAGAGGGTCTCCTCATTAAATTGTATCCTATCAACGGCAGGACCTCCGAAAATCATTGCCCCCAGCCGTCCGTTACCAATAGGGAGAGCCTCCTCCCACGAAGAGGCAGCATGCTCATACCAAAGCTTTAAGTCGTTGTCTGATTGTGAATTACCGGTTGCAGTAATGAAAGCAAATAATACCGGCAAAAAGAGATCTCTGATTAGTTTCATCCCGGAAATAATTTTCAGTTATGTTACTAAGATACGAACTAAACTCAATCACAGGAAAAGGTTTGTTTTTAACTTGAATAATTCATATCCTAAGTGTGATCCTTTATGTGACTTTGTGCCTGACTGCCGCCAGGCAAGGTTAATGATTTCTATATATTTTTATACTGCCATGCAACATTTCTATTTTAAGCCTGTCTTTAATCTGAAAAGAATTGAAAAATCGAAAAAAAAGGGTGGCCATGAAAAATCTTAAGGAATTATCGCTTTTAATTATCTGTCTTACAATTACTGCCTGTGTTGATGCACAGTTCCGGAAAACTGTTTATGGAAACGGCAAGGTTGTCTCGGAAGAAAGAACTCCCATGCAGGCATCAGGTGTACGGGTAAGTACGGGGATAGATGTTTATCTGACCCAGGGCGACAAGCTGAATTTAGTTGTTGAAGCGGATGAAAATCTGCATGATTACATCATCACGGAAGTTAAGAACGGAATACTTGATGTGTATACCGATGCAAACATCCGTGGCGCAGAACTGAAGAGGGTTTATGTCACCCTGAAAACAATTAATTCGGTAAGTACATCGAGTGCAGGTGATTTAATTGGTGAATCACCTGTGGAGACTGATGATCTGAAGATCTCTGCCAGCAGTGCCGGTGATATCAAGCTGGAGGTTTATGCCAATAACATTGATGCAAATATAAGCAGCTCGGGTGATGTAACCCTGACAGGAGAAGCAGGATTTATGGAAGCTGATTTAAGCAGTGCCGGTGACCTTAATGCATATAATCTTAAGGTTAAAGAGGCCGATGTTTCAGTATCAAGTGCAGGAGGGGCAGATATTTATGTTATTGAAAAGCTTACAGCAAGAGCATCGAGCGCCGGCAGTATAAACTACAGGGGAAACCCGAAAAATGTAAATGCGCATTCCTCAAGCGCAGGTGGTATCCATCGCAGATAACTTCCTTATCAATATATATAGCCATTTATAATAACCGTCAGGGAAGCTCCCCGACGGTTTTTTTTTAACTTTGCAGGAT
>CAZWUB010000057.1:5168-13702 GCA_964637415.1 uncultured Rikenellaceae bacterium | reverse complement strand
CAGTTCGACAGGATAGAGAAAACAGCAAAGCATCTGAGATCGGTTTCTGATACAACTGTTGTAATCGGTATCGGAGGGTCTTACCTCGGAGCCAAAGCAGTGATAGAGGGTCTCTCCCACTCTTTCGCTCCTTTGCAGAAACAGAAACACCATGAGATAATCTTTGCCGGTCAGAATATCTGTGAAGATTACATGTCGGATCTTATTGAAATACTTGATGGCAGGAATTATTCAATAATAGTAATTTCAAAGTCAGGTACCACAACAGAGCCTGCTATAGCTTTCAGGATCCTGAAAGATAATCTTGAAAGAAGAGTTGGAAAAGCCAGGGCAGCCGACATGATAATTGCAATCACCGACAGTTCAAAAGGTGCATTGAGATCGCTTGCAGATACCAACGGGTATGAGACTTTTGTTATTCCCGATAATATTGGCGGAAGGTATTCAGTACTTACTCCTGTCGGACTTTTACCAATAGCAGTTGCCGGAGCTGATATCAGGATGCTTGTCAAGGGTGCACAGGAAATGGAGTTCATTACAAGGAAGAACAGGGATGTTGCTTCAAATCCATCCCTGATATATGCTGCTGCCCGTAACCTGCTTCTCCAGACCGGAAGGCCCGTTGAAATACTTGTCGGATTCACACCAAGACTTCATTACTTTTCGGAATGGTGGAAACAGCTCTTTGGAGAAAGCGAAGGTAAGGAAGGGAAAGGGATCTTCCCCGCTTCAGTTGATTTTACAACAGACCTGCATTCACTCGGACAGTATATCCAGGAAGGACAGAGAATACTTTTTGAAACAGTCCTTTCAGTTGCAAATACCCGTAAGCAGGTTACGATCCCCCGGGAAAAAGATGATTCCGATCAGCTGAACTACCTTGCAGGCAAAAGGTTGTCGGAGGTCAACAACAATGCAGAAACAGGTACCATACTGGCCCATAATGACGGAAATGTACCGGTTATCAAGATCACAATTCCGGAGCTTAATGAATTTTATATCGGTCAGCTCATTTATTTCTACGAGATGGCATGTGCGATCAGCGGATATATACTTGATGTCAATCCTTTCGATCAGCCGGGAGTGGAAGCTTACAAGAAGAATATGTTCGCTCTGCTTAATAAGCCGGGGTTTGAAGAGGCGGGGAAGAAGTTGAGAGAAAGGCTGGAATAATACTATATTTTAAATAAATCCTTAAACTTTAATAATTATGAAAATTGAATTGAAAAAAGATTTTACCTGGTCACTTGTTGTTCCCACGAGTATGGGGGTTCGTATAACCCCGCTGAACGGTCAACCTGTACACTGCAGCGACACATTTCACATGCAGGCTACAAGCGCTGAGACAAATGTTGCCAGCGTAAGCTCTTTCCTTGGATTACCGGTGAAAGTACTGACAACATTTGTGAAAGAGAGTCCTGTAGCACGTTTTATTAAGGATAATCTGGCTGGCAGGCACATGGCTTACGAAGGCGCTGAAGTTGACCAGGGCGGTCCGTGGGGTTACAGGCACCAGTTCAACATTGCCGACAGCGGATATGGATCAAGAGGTCCGAGAGTTCAGAACGACCGTGCCGGGGAAGTGGGAAGAACACTCAATGTAAAGGATTTTGATCTTAAGAGGTTATTTGACAAGGAAGGTGTTCAGATACTTCATCTTTCGGGACTTATAGGAGCATTATCGCCCGAAACAAGCAATTTCTGCCTTGAGCTGGCAAGAGCTGCAAAGAAATACGGAACCAGGATATCATTCGACCTTAATTACCGTGCCACCTTCTGGAAAAACAGGGAAAAAGAACTTTCGGCAACATTTAAGGAAATTGCCGGATTAGCAGATATTCTTGTAGGAAATGAAGAAGATTTCCAGCTCTGTCTGGGTATAGAAGGGCCTGAAGAGGGAGGAAAAGATCTTGCAGCAAAGATCGAAAGCTTCAAGGAAATGATTGGAAGGGTTAAGAAAGCATATCCCGGCGCATCTGTCTTTGGGACCACTCTCCGCCAGGTTATAAGCGCCAATGAACATCTCTGGGGCGCCATAATGCTTGAAGGAGATAACTGGCATGTTGTTGAACCACGTGAAATTCATGTTCTCGACAGGATAGGAGGAGGAGATGGTTTCGTGGGAGGAATGCTCTATGCGATACTTAAGGGCTGGGATCCGGAAAAATGGATTCAGTTCGGATGGGCTACCGGAGCGCTTGCCACAACTGTCATTACAGATTATGGTCAGCCTGCCGATGAAGACCAGGTATGGAGCATCTGGAAAGGCAATGCAAGGGTAAAAAGATAAAGAAAAGTTCTGAAATGATTCCTGCCTCAGGACTTTCCGGCAGGAATCATTTTGTTTTTAATTTCTTTTTTGAAACGAACTCATCAAGTACCTGCGCGAGTGTCGGATCGCCTATTTCCTGCAAATCATAATTAACCCTTGTTGCAGGTTTCTTAATGTTAATTATCCGCTTCAGGTCTATAGGTGTAGCAATAATAACACTGTCACACTTTGTATTGTTTATACTCTTTTCAAGGTCACGAAGCTGTTCTTCTCCATAGCCCATAGCTGGAAGAAGAGTTCCGATCCCCGGGTAGAGCCTGAAAGTTTCCTTCAGCTTGCCTACTACAAAAGGTCTTGGGTCAATTATTGCGGCAGCTCCGTACTTACGTGCTGCAACAATACCGGCACCGAGTTTCATCTCGCCATGAGTAAGAGTTGGTCCATCTTCAACTACAAGTACGCTCTTCCCCCTTATAACAGAAGGATCATCGACTTTAATCGGTGATGCAGCATCAATAACTATTGCTTTCGGGTTAACCTTTTCAATGCTTTCCCTGACGATGTTTATTGATTCCGGATCGGCGCTGTCAATCTTGTTTATCACAACAACATCAGCAATCCGGAGCGTCACTTCCCCGGGATAATATCTCAGCTCGTGACCTGCCCTGTGAGGATCTGTTACAGTGATCATCAGATCAGGCTTATAGAACGGGAAATCATTATTCCCGCCATCCCATACAACAACATCGCATCCGGACGGATCCTTTTCGGCTTTACGGAGAATGGCTTCGTAATCAACTCCTGCGTAAATCACATTTCCTCGTACAACATGAGGCTCATATTCTTCCATTTCCTCTACCGTACATTTATGCTTTTCAAGATCTTTAATTGTGGCAAAACGCTGTACTTTCTGCTCACTGAGATTCCCGTAAGGCATAGGATGACGGATAGCAACAACCTTCAGTCCTAAGGCCATAAGTATCTCAATCACTTTTCTCGAGGTCTGGCTTTTACCGCACCCTGTCCTCACCGCTCCCACTGCAATTAATGGTTTTGTACTCTTTACCATAGTTGCATCAGGACCGAGCAGAACAAAATTTGCACCGGCAGAATTTACAATTGCGCCGACCGACATCACTTTATTATATGTTACATCACTATAAGAAAAGATGCATTCATCAACCTTGTATTTCCTGATTATCTCAGGAAGGTTCTCCTCGGCAAAAACAGGTATGCCTTTCGGGTATAATTTCCCTGCAAGGTCGGCAGGGTATCTTCTGCCATCAATATCAGGAATCTGGGCTGCAGTGAATGCAACAACATTATAACTTTTATTATCCCTGTAACAGATATTGAAGTTGTGGAAATCCCTTCCGGCAGCTCCGATGATAACTACATTTTTTCTGCTCATAAAAATTATTTTTTCAGTAATTTATTGACAGTATTGATTTTCATTTTAAAATGAATCAGCAAATGTATAATTTGCATACCGGAATTCCGAAAGTTTATATAATTTTTTTAAACATGGTTTCCACATTATAACTGTCTGTAATACAATAAAATTAATATCAACCGGTTATGATCTGTGAACACTCCGGAGAAAATATCTTTTGTAATAAACAATCTGATAAATTCTTTGTACTATTATAACCTTGTATGAATGTCCTTGCCCACATATACCTGTCGGGGGATTCCGATAAGATAATCATCGGGAATTACATCGGTGATTATGTTAAGGGTAAGGATTACCTTAAATATCCCGAACTTGTCAGGAAGGGAATTATTCTTCACAGGCATATAGATATGTTCACCGACAGGCATCCTGTTGTTCACAGGAGCAAGATATACTTTTCGGGGAAATATCATAAGTATGCCGGAGTTGTAACTGATATTATTTATGATCATTATCTTACAAAAGAATGGAATTTCTTCTCACGGAGGCCGCTTGAAAGTGTAACCTACAATTTCTACAGGGCGCTTGTAAATAATTATGAAATACTCCCCGATAAGGTAAAGGAGATGATGCCTTTCTTTATAATAAACAACTGGATTGAGACGTACCAGACCACGAACGGAATAAAGCATGTTCTGAGGACACTGAGCAGGAATTCCAGTTTACCGAATGAAACAAGGTTTGCAATAAAAGCCCTGAAGAAGAATTACTATTCACTCCAGGATGATTTCATGGAATTCTTTCCCCAGCTGATTGATTATGTCGAGAAAGATTTCGGTGTAGAAATATCTCACAGGATCACTATTCCTTTCTGATCATACCAGGTATTCCGTACGGCTCGCATCGAGTCTTAGAAAAATGAACAGCAATATTGTAAAGCCCCAGAGCGAACTGCCACCGTAGCTGAAAAACGGCAGAGGAATTCCGATCACAGGAACGAGCCCGATAGTCATACCAATGTTTATGAAAAAATGAGTGAACAGTACAGAAACCACACCATAGCCGTAAATACGTGAGAAAACCGAACGTTGTCTTTCTGCAAGTTTGACAAGTCGCAATAAAAGAACAAGATACAAACCCACAATTACAAATGATCCCATAAAACCCCATTCTTCCCCGACGGTGCAAAAAATGAAGTCAGTGCTTTGAGCGGGTACAAATTTGAATTTAGTCTGTGTCCCCTGAAGATATCCTTTACCGCCGAACCCTCCGGATCCTATCGAAATCAGTGACTGGTTAAGATTATATCCGGTACCGTGCGGATCGGACTTGAAGCCCAGCATTATTTCAACTCTCTCCCTCTGATGAGGCTTCAGCAGGTTGTTAAAAGCAAAGTCAACAGTATTGATATACAGAACACTTCCAAGCAGGAAAAGGTATATAACGAGTATGCCAATTGCTTTTTTCTGATATATATAAAAGGCAAAGGTCAGTCCTGCCAAAATGAGTGTAATAATTATAATATACTCATTACCTATAGATTTCAAAACAAAATGATCGAGAGCATATAATAATCCACCGATAAGTAAAATGATCCCCAGACCTGATAATGATAATTTTGGTTTTCTTGTTACAAGCCAGGTAAGTAAAATTGCAAGCGTTAAGAGAATCAGTTCGAGGACAAGATTATCCATTAAAAGGGTAAGAAAGAAAAGGACTATCATAAGCAATCCTGAAACAAAAATATAGGGGCTCATCCCTTCCCTGTACAAGACAAAGAAGAACGAGAAAAAAACTATTGTTGAGCCCATATCAGGTTGTTTTGCAGTCAGGACAGCAGGTATAAGGATAATTGCAACTGCAGGCAGTATTATCTTAAGCTTTGTCAGTTCCTCCTTATGGTTATTGAGATAGCTTGCAAGGGCCAGGGCCGTTGCAAACTTTGCGAATTCGGAAGGTTGAATTGTAAGTGGCCCCAGCTGGAACCACGAGCGGGCTCCGTTAACCTCCTTGCCGACAAAAAGGACAAGTATCAGAAGTATAACAAGAACTCCGTAAACACCCCACGAGAAGAAAAGATAAAACCGGGTGTCGATTATCACAACAATTATTGCAAGAACAACGGCTGCAAGTATCCAGATGAACTGTTTCCCGTATCTCTGTGTAAAATCAAGTATCTCCTTATGATCTTCATTGTAAACGGCTGCATAAATATTGAACCAGCCCATTATCATCATAAGGAGGAAGAGAAAGACAGTGATCTTGTCAATCCTGTACCATATATTAACGTTGCGCGGCATTCTGTGCTGTTCTTCCGATAAGATTTAATTCGAGCATTCTTTGTTCCTTCCACCTGTTTGCTTCACTGATCTCTCTCTTTATATATTTTTCAATCATCAGGCTTGCCACAGGCGCGGCATAGGTAGCTCCGAATCCTGAATTCTCAACATATACGGCTATTGCAATTACGGGATTATCCTTAGGGGCAAATGCAATAAAAACAGAATGGTCCTCCCCGTGAGGATTCTCAGCTGTTCCCGTTTTACCGCAAACAATTATATCTTCCATTGCTGCAATTCTTGCTGTAGCTCCTGCTCCGCCATTCACAGCAGCTTCCATTCCCAAAACTATCTCTTCAAAGTTTGCTGAATCGATGCTTATCTGATGTTTCACTTTAAACCGTTCATCCGGACCGCGGCCGGTCCCTGTAGATTTCACAATATGGGGAGTGAAATAATATCCTCTGTTGGCAATAGCGGCTGTCATGTTTGCCATCTGAAGAGGTGTTGTTCCGATCTCACCCTGCCCTATTGCAAGAGATATTACTGTAAGCGCCTTCCATCCGTTGACACCGTGGTACCTGTCGAAGTATGTTGATGGAGGGATGAGCCCCGGCAGTTCATTCACAAATTCAGTCTCCAGCTTTTTCCCGAAGCCGAATTCTGTCAGATATTTTCTCCAGCTTTCATATGCTTCTGATATTGTCCCATATGCCGGATTTTCAAGCACTTTTCTGAAAGTCTGGCAGAAATAAGAATTGCATGAATTCATTACAGCCCCTTTCAGGTTAAGAGGTGATGAATGGGTATGGCAACCTACAAAAAGATATCCGTTGCTGCAACCGAAAGTTGTTGAAGGGACAATAACCTTCTCCTGAAGAGCAATAAGCCCGTTAATAGGTTTGAAAGTTGAGCCTGGAGGATATGATGCCATAAATGCCCTGTTAAAAAGTGGCAGTAAGGTATCTGCCGACAGCTTTGCATAATTCTCTGAACGGATCCTGCCGACAAGGAGACCGGGATCATAATACGGTGAAGAGACCAGGGTAAGTATCTCTCCTGTTGATGGTTCAATAGCAACAATACTCCCGGTCTTATTCTGCATCAGCTTTTCACCATACTCCTGAAGATCGAGATCAATACATGAAATTATATCATTCCCCTGAACAGCTATAGTATCCATCATTCCGTCTGCGTAAGAACCTTTAACGCGGCTGTATACATCAACAAGGAAGATCTTTACTCCCTTTGTCCCCCTAAGTTCTTTTTCATATGCTTCTTCTATTCCCAGCTTCCCGATATAGTCCCCGGATTTATAGTAGGGATCCCTTTTTATCTGTGCCTCATCTGCCTCACTAACATATCCAAGAAGATGTGCAGCAACAGGTCTGGAATATTGCCTTAATGTTCTGGGTTGTACATAAAAACCGGGGAACATAAAGATCTTTTCCTGGAACCTGGCATAGGATTCGGCAGATATCTGCTTCAGGAATATCGAAGGCGCCCTTCGGGAATAATTCCTTGCCGCGTTCATCCTCTCGATGAAGATCTCCTTTGTAATTCCAAGATCCTGGCAAAAAAGTGAAGTATCAATTTTTGAGGTCTGGGATGGTATCACCATAAGATCATAAGCAGCCTGGTTAGTAACGATAAGTTCCCCTCTCCTGTCATAAATCAGACCCCGCGCAGGATACTGTGTAACATATCTCAGCACATTATTATCTGCCGACAGCCTGTAGGTATCCTTAACTACCTGTATTATGAACAATCTGATTATGAGGGCAACCGATGCAATTATTATAATTGCCGTGATGAGGTATTTCCGTGTCGAATAGATATCCTTCATGCCCGTTGAGTTATTTGCCCCTTCTTATATATTCAAGCAGCAGGATGAATATGATTGAAAAAAGTGAGCTCAGCAACACCCTGAGGAAGGTATTAAAAAAATCAGAAAGCCTGAACACTTCCAGATAGAACAGAAGAATATGATGAATAAGTACAATAAATATTGTATATAGCAGAAACCACTTGAATCCGTAAACAAACATCGAAGGACCTGAACCGGTTTCATAGCCTTCCCGGGGAGAGATCAATCTCAGGATATAAGGTCTTGCGAATCCTGCAAGAACAGTTGCCGAGGTATGCATTCCGGGGGTTCCTGTCATAAGGTCAATTACCAGTCCTGTAAAAAATGAAATTATAAGTAGAAGCCATGCAGGGATCTCAACCGGAAGAAGCAGGATGAAAAGAATATATACATAAGGATTCACATACCCGCTGAATTGTATATTATTGAACAGGAACAGCTGAAGGAGTAACAGCAAAACAAAGATCAGGGCATATCTTAAAATCCTGTTGATCATTGAAATTGTTTTTCAAGTTCCAGTTGTTCTGTCTTCTGCAGGTTACCTATCACATTAACAAAATTAAGTTTCTTAAAATCGGTTTTAAGAAAAACCGAAATCCTGAAGAAATCGCTGCCCGATTTTTCAATCTCACTGATAGTCCCTATCATCAATCCCTCCGGGAAAACTGCCGAATAACCTGTTGTTTCAACAGTATCTCCTGTATTTACAATAACATGCTGTGG
>CAZWUB010000057.1:0-5068 GCA_964637415.1 uncultured Rikenellaceae bacterium | reverse complement strand
AAAAAATTCTTCTGGCGGTTTACCGAATTATTTACGACTTCGGCAGAAGACCATATATACTTCTGCTTATAGACTGAATCGTTAACAGAAAAAAAAACAGGATTGCTTTCCTTTTCCATCTGCTCAATTCTGCTCTTCAAAGTGGCATTTTCAGCTGAAAGTTTTTCCGCGGTTTCACGTAAACGGAAGAAAGACCTTGTATTACTTACCGATCTTTCAATTCCGGATGTAAAGACCCGGATACTTTTTACGACCTTTGAATTATGATAATTGTTTCCTGATGTGAGTAAAGAAATCCCTATCCCTTCAAGAATGAGAAAGATTATTATATTATTATATCCTATAAGAAAATTCAGAAGATTTCTCATTCACAGCGTTACTTATCTCATCAGGAAAGGATACTTCTCCACGTTTTTCAGGGCAACACCAGTACCCCTTGCAACCGAATGAAGCGGATCTTCAACAACATTGAAGTTTATGTTGATCTTGTCCGCCAGTCTCCGGTCGAGACCTCTCAGCAGCGCTCCGCCTCCAACCATATATACCCCTTTATTAACAATGTCGGCGTAAAGTTCAGGAGGAGTCTGCTCCAGAACGCTCAGGAGAGCCGCTTCCACTTTTGTAAGGGATTTATCAAGACAATAGGCTATTTCCTGATATGATACAGGGATCTCAATAGGAAGAGCCGTCATAATGTTTGGTCCTCTTACAATGAAATCTGCCGGCGGATTATCAATATCAGGAAGTGCGGCGCCAACAGCAATTTTGATATCCTCGGCGGTTGTTTCGCCGATCTTGATATTATGCTGATGCCTCATATATGCCTGGATATCCGATGTAAAACCGTCACCTGCTATTCTTATCGATTTATTGCATACAATACCACCGAGAGCAATTACAGCGATCTCTGTTGTACCTCCGCCAATATCGATAATCATTGATCCTTCAGGAGCTTCAACATCAATACCTATCCCTATCGCAGCGGCCATTGGTTCATAAATCATATATACATCCCTCCCTCCTGCATGCTCGGAAGAATCACGCACTGCTCTTATCTCAACTTCCGTACTTCCCGAAGGTATGCAGATCACAATTTTCAGGGAAGGAGCAAAGAGCCTCGATCCCTTGTTGATCATTTTGATCATTCCCCTTATCATAAGTTCAGCAGCATTGAAATCTGCTATCACTCCGTCGCGCAAAGGTCTTATCGTCTTTATATTTTCATGCGTCTTCCCATGCATCTGTCTTGCCGCCTCACCTATTGCTATCAACTTGCCGGTACTCTTATCTATCGCAACTATAGAGGGTTCATCAACAACAATCTTATCATTATTAATTATAATTGTGTTTGCCGTTCCCAGGTCAATAGCAATCTCCTGCGTTAAAAATGAAAATAGTCCCATATAATATATCAGTGTTTAAAATGTCTTATTCCTGTAATAACCATCGCCATACCATTTGAGGCACAAAAATCTATTGAATCCTTGTCCCTGACCGATCCTCCCGGGTGTACAACAGCTGTAACGCCGGCCTTGTGGGCAATCTCAACACAGTCGGGAAAAGGGAAGAAAGCGTCTGAAGCCATTACCGATCCTTTCAGGTCAAAACCGAATAAATGTGCTTTGTCAATGGCCTGTTTCAGGGCATCAACCCTTGATGTCTGTCCTATACCGCTTGCACATAACTGCCTGTTCTTTGCAAGAACAATTGCATTTGACTTGCTTTGTTTTACAAGCTTATTTGCAAATACAAGGTCGGCAATCTCTGATGCTTCCGGAATTCTTGGCGTAACCGGTTTCAGATCGCCGGCCTGCTGTGTGCTGTTATCCTTTTCCTGCCATAGAACGCCATTAAGCAGTGATCTGAAGCTGTGAAGTGTCTTAAGGGGCTCCTTCCTTTTCAGAATGATCCTGTTTTTCTTCTGTTTAAGGATCTCAAGAGAATTCCCTGTAAAGTCCGGTGCAATTAAAACTTCAAAGAAGATCTTGTCCATCTCAGCTGCAACTGAAGGGTCTATATTAACGTTTGTGGCAATTATTCCCCCATAGGCCGATACCGGGTCGCATGCAAGTGCATCGTTCCATGCATCCAACAGGTTATCCCTCGATGCAGCCCCACAGGCGTTGTTATGTTTTATTATGACAACAGTGGTTTCGTCGAATTCATCAATGAGGTTCAGTGAGGCTTCGATATCAAGGAGATTGTTATATGAGATCTCCCTGCCATGCAGCTTGTCAAAAATCTGTCCCGTATCTCCAAAAAATATTCCCTTCTGATGAGGATTCTCCCCGTACCTCAGATTGTTTGCATTGTTTATGGATTCGCGGAAGGCGGAGATACCTTCAGCTTTATTGAAATATCTGAATATCTCAGTATCGTAATGTGATGAAGTCATGAAAGCTTCAGCTGCAAAACGGCGTCTTTCGGCAGCAGAAGTAAATCCTTTCTTTTCTTTAAGCAATCCCAGCAATCCCGGATATTGTTCCCTTCCCGAAATAATGAGAACATCATTGAAATTTTTTGCTGCAGCCCTGATCAGTGATATCCCTCCAATGTCGATCTTCTCAATTATCTCCTCCTCATCTTCCGTACTTTTCACTGTCTCCTCAAACGGATACAGATCTACTATCACCAGATCTATTTCAGGGATCTTAAACTGAGCCATCTGTTCGTTATCGCCTTTGTTGTCCCTCCTTGCTAGGATCCCCCCGAAAACAGCAGGGTGAAGAGTTTTGACCCTGCCCCCGAGTATCGAAGGATAGCCGGTAAGATCCTCCACTTTAACGGCATGTATTCCCATCTGCTCAATATGATTATAAGTACCGCCTGTTGAAAATATTCTTACACCCAGTTGATCAAGTGTTTTCACTATTTCATCAAGACCTTCCTTATAATAAACGGAAACTAATGCACTTTTAATCTTCTTATCACTCATTTGCTGATTATTATGAATGCCGGAAATTGATTTTGCGGGCGGTTAAAAATAGATATTTTTTTATTATCCTCAATAGATTATATATTAACATTTTGAGCATTATGGCATTTCGTTGTATTTTAATCCGACAACATTTGAATTTTCTTATCTTTGGTTTCCCAAACCAATGCAGAAATCAGGGATGAAGTTTTTAAAGCTCCTCAAAGAGAGTATATTACTTGCATTTACCTCAGTAACTATTAATAAGCTACGGACTTTTCTTTCGCTTTTTGGAATAACCATAGGGATTTTCTCCATAATTTCGGTATTTACTGTTCTCGACTGGATGGAGAAGTCGATCCGCGACAGTATTGACTCAATGGGAAGCAATGTTGTATATATTCAGAAATTCCCCTGGTCGTTCAGTCCCGATCTTGCCTGGTGGGATATTATCAAATGGCCTGCCCCATCTTTGAGTGATTACGATGCCATGTTTACCAAGTCATCAAAGACCGAAGCTATCTCCCTTGTGGTCGGACAATCTGCAAACATAAGCTTTGAAAATAATGTTGCCAGTCGTGTGCCTGTAGGCGCAGTAACTGACAATCTCGAGAATGTTGTGAATTTTGAGATCGGGCAGGGCAGGTATTTTTCCCCGTTTGAATATACAAGCGGCAGTAATGTGGCTGTAATCGGAGCCGAGATAGCCGAACAGCTCTTTGATGATGTAAATCCCGTTGATAAGGAGATAAAGATTGCCGGCCGGAAAGTAAGAGTTATCGGTGTCTTTAAAAAAGAGGGGGAAGGGCCGGTCAGTTTGAATAATATAGACCAGCTTACGCTTATTCCTTTGAATTTCGGTAAGAATTTCATTAATCTCCGTAACAGATTTATTGATAGTCAGCTAATAATAAAAGCCAGGGCAGGGGTTACCGTTCAGGAATTGTCGGATGAGGCTGTTATGATTCTCAGGGCGGCAAGGAGGCTGAGGCCTGCTGAACCTGAAAATTTCTCTGTAAATAATGCAACGATGTTGTCGAAGGGATTTGATGCTGTTTTTGCCGGTATCAATATAGGCGGCTGGCTTATCGGAGGTTTTTCGATACTTGTCGGCGGATTCGGTATCGCAAATATTATGTTTGTATCGGTCAGGGAAAGGACGAACATGATAGGGATCCAAAAAGCTCTTGGTGCAAAGCGGTCCTTCATACTTCAGCAGTTTCTGGCCGAATCGGTACTTCTTTCGGTAGTCGGAGGTATTCTCGGGGTAATACTAATATTCATCGGAACGCTGGGGATAAACTATCTTTATGAACTGAACATGCATCTTACATTGTCAAATATAATTCTTGCCATAACAATTTCGGGAGTAATAGGTATTGTAGCGGGCTATGCTCCGGCATATTCGGCAGCAAAGATGAATCCGGTGGATGCGATCGGATACTCATTCAGTTAAATAATTAACTTTGTTTAATGAAATAATAGAATTCATCTTTTTATTACCCGTGATGAAAATTTAAGGGAATTCAGGAACAAGAACCACTTATTTTCATTAAGAAAAAAAATCATGAAGCAATTTACATATAGGATTCTATTAAACCGTGAACCAGAAGGTGGTTATACCGTAACAGTACCAACTTTGCCCGGCTGTATCACCTATGGGGAAACAGTTGATGAAGCCATTTTAATGGCAAAGGAGGCTATCGAGCTTTATATTGAAAGTCTGGTGGCTCATAATGAACCTGTACCCGACGAATCGAACACGCTTGAATATGCCTTAACCGTCGAAGCTGCCGTATGAGCAATATTCCATCAATAACACCGAAAGATATTGTAAGGATTCTAAAACAGAAAGGTTTTGTTCTGGACCGTAGCCGTGGAAGCCATCAGGTTTGGTTACACCCGGGATCCCGTAAACGTGCAATTGTGCCTATGCATAAAAAAGATATTCCTATCGGAACACTTTATTCAAACCTTAAACAGGCTGGTATTGAAAAAGAAGAACTTTAAATAAAAAGCATGGTACCTAGCCGGGCTTTTCTGTTAGTTGTAATCACTCCCTTGTTACTATCGTATGCCATATCGAGAGTCAGAACCGGTGTTCCGGTACCTTTATAAACGTTATCCAACCTGTCAAGATTGTCGTAATTAAAA
>CAZWUB010000056.1:1202-21079 GCA_964637415.1 uncultured Rikenellaceae bacterium | reverse complement strand
TAAATTCACCGAATGCGACTGAGAATGATTTATATTCAAGGAGCAAACCGAATCCCAGGACAATAAAAATATAAAGGTAGTTATCAATCGGAGCGGGGTGTTTTAGTTTGTGGACAGCTTCATAGATTGAAAAACAGCCTCCAAGGAAGAACAGAAGGACTGCAACAAGGAAGCCCCAGAAATACTCTTCCTTTCCGTAACCGAAGGAATGGGTTTCGGTTGCTGCTTTTCCGGAGCGTTTTCTGCCGATAAGCAGAAACACCTGGTTTGTGGTATCGGCCAGCGAGTGGATAGCTTCGGCGAACATTGCCGAGCTTCCCGAAATGACTGAAACAATATACTTAACAACAGCTATTGCAAGATTTGCACCGAGGGCAAATAATACAGCCTTAAGCGAGTTACTTTCCTTTTTCATTTAATGTTGGTGATGAAAACGCCATGCATGACATATTGTACCATCAACGCCATGCATGGCGTTGCTATCCCAGATTATCAAATCCGATACCGATCTTGTTCAGGGCATACCCTGCCTCCTTCATATAGTCGCCATAAACAGTTATCCAGTGAAAGCCGGGCATCCGTTCCGCCACTGTCTTACTGTCGCAGGTGAAGCTTACATCTATCTGCGACCGGCATATATCCATGAAAGGATTGCTGACGATTTTTCCTGAAAGTCCCACATTCCGGTTAAAGCCGAAATCAGGCATTATGTTTGTAACTACCTGTCCGATTTTCATTTCAACCTTGGGTGCAGCTCCATAATCAGATTCAAAATGTGTAAGCAGCTTTGCAGGTTCAGAATTTTTCCCGTCCATTTTGCGCGGTGCAGTGCAATGGGCCAGAGTGATAACATTATCATGAGGATAGGTCGGATCATTAAGGAATGATGGTTTCCCTGAAATATTTGCCATCAGTATTCCTGCCGGGACGGCAACAAAATCAGATTCACAGAATGCCAGGTATCCTGCATCGTTAAGCAGGCTGAGAGTCAGGCAGGCTGTTGTTTCGGAGAGAGGCATTATTGTTCCCATACAATGATTTATCGTGACTGCCCTGCAATTGTATTTATCCATGAGCCTCACAAGGATATCTTCGAGTACAAAGCAGTTCTCAACAAATTTTCTGTCGGTTTCAAGACTTATGCCGGGATCCTGAAGATATTTGTCAGCCCGGCTTTTGGACATAGATACAACTGATTTATCAGCCATGGCCTCTTTTATCAGGTTCCCTAATTCATCGTATGAAATATCCTGGATTTCGAGTTTATACTTGCTTCGGACTGTCTTAATTGTAAATTCAAGAGGTTGTGACCAGGCTCCAGGACCTCCGATTGCAAGGATTTTTGAACCTACTGTATTTTTCAGACCGCATACAGACCTCATCCTCCACAGCAGTTCATCCTGACTGTCGATAACGACATCATTTTCATTAACTCCTTTTAAAGCCAGGGCATCTGTGTGTTGCCTCAGGTAACGGGGGCTTATTATCTCATACCACAGATAGACCGGACCAGATTTATGCCGGCAGAAGATAATCATGTCCTTTCCTGTCCTATGAATTGTGTCGAGTATATTCTGGCTTCCTCCTGCAGCATAAACAAGGAAAAGATCGGCAGACTCCATATCGGAGATTCCTTCAAAGTCATCATTTTTTCTTACCTCCGACAAAGGAAGGATGTTTAAAGGAAAATCTGCCCGGGAGCTGAGTGATTTAAGCTCTTCGCCTATCCGTGCAATTTCTGCAGTAACATCATTTTCTGTTTTTATGCCACCCCAGCTTCTCCAGCTTGTTTTATCACGGCGGACAGGTACATTGCATGTTAGAACAGGTTTGACGATAAGTGGCCTGCGCTGTGGTGCAGTTTTACCGCCTGATTTCTGGTCAGCAAGGGCTGCCCAGGTAATGCCGGGTAATACCGCAGCTCCCAGAGCTCCGGTACCTGTCACTTTTACGAAACTACGTCGGGTCATATCATTTGACGGTTCAGCATTATGACCTCCACAGCACGAACAACCATGTGAATGCCGCATTCCTGAAAAATCATTTTCTTCCTTATTCATGTCCTTTATCAGTTAGTCGTGTCGGGTTTTCAATAACTTTTTTCTCTTTCCTTTCCGGTATTTATCCACTGAGGAACAATATTTTCAAGGAATACTTCCTTTTCCTCCCTGAGCTTTTTCATGTCAAGACCTATGTATGCCTGTGCTTTTGCTTTTGTTGTGATATCAGGGTAGGGGACCTCCCTGTTTTCTCCAAGGTCAGCCAGTAACCTGGCGGTCCTGATCCTGGCGTCCTGCGCAAAGGCGATCCCTCCGGCAATAATTCTTCCCAGTTCGACGGGAGAATGGAAAGAATTTCCATGACCGGCGGCAGAGAAATCCCATCTCCACTGGGCTTTTCTGATATATGAAAGGATTTCTTTCATCTGTGTCTCCGTTGCTCCCTTATCCCATGCATATTTTGCTTCGACATGGCACCTGACGAGAAGAGTTTCGAGAATATTCCGGTTCTCAATTATTTTATCCTGCCGGGTATAGACATCTGTAATTAGTTTTTCTGTTTCTTCCCTGTGACATACCTGGCATGAAGCAGCAATATTATTAAGAGGGCTCTGCAGGTGATGATCTGTGAATTTCTGTCCTCCTTCGCTTATGAACGGCATATGGCAGTCGGCACAGGATACACCTCTTGAGGCATGAGTACCCGTAAGGTAAACCTCATAATCGGGATGCTGGGCTTTAAGCATCGGAGCCCGGCTCATTGAATGAGTCCAGTCGGTAAATTCAATATTGTCATAGTACTTTTCTATTTCTTCAAGGCTGGTTCCGTTCTTCCATGGAAATACAAGATATGATACACCCTCGGTAATTGTCTTATTAAAATAATATTCTACATGACACTGAGCACAGACAAGGCTTCGCATTTCCTGGTGGGTTGCTTTGGAAACATCGCGGCCCATCGATTGAAAAGCTTCAATAAGGGCAGGTCGTGATATCCTGAGATTCATTGTTTTCGCATCGTGACAGTCGGCACATCCGATCGGATTTATTATTTCACTCCCTTTGGTATCCCATGTTCCCCTGTAAAATTCAGCTACTCCTGTTTTATTCATAAGTCTGGGAACATCGGGGCTTTTGCATGTCCAGCAGGTATTAGGCTGTGGGCTGGGTACTCCGGGGCCGGGAGCGCCTGTCCGCAGAGTGTTACGTATATCCTCAACAGCATAATAATGGCCTCTTCCCTGGCTGTAATCTTTTGAAAAAGCATATCCTGCCCACAGAACCGCCATACGGGGAGATTCTTCGAGCATATCGACCATAGAACTTCCGTTATATTTGCTTTTGAAAGTTGTATCAGAAGTTTTTAAATATGAATCATATTCCCGGGGGAAAAGTTCACCCCATAATTCATTTCGTGGTTCGGACCCGGAAAATGTGACCTCCGGAGTATATGCAAAAACAGCTTCCGCTCGTCTCTGGACTATTGATGAGGCAAGCATTCCGAGCATAAAAACGACGATGACAGTCGATAAAAAAATTACCCACCCAAGCCAGGGTCTTTCTTTAAGCTTTTCCTGAATGTTTATCATAATGTAACAGCATTAATCATCATCTTTAATAATATTATCAAGCCATTCCGGGACAAGAGATCCTGGAAGCGGGACACGTGCCCAGGGCACGCTCGACAAACTGTTGACTCTTCCGTGGGGTGTATACCTGTGGCAATCGAGGCAATCCCGGTCCATTCTGAAATTATGTGTTTCGGTACTCCTTGCAAGAAGTCTGCTGTCGGTAAGTAATTCTGAATGACATCTTATGCAGTTTTGGTGAACCACTTCCTTCCCGGCTTCCTTTATATAGATAACCTGGGGTTCTCTCCGGAGCGTGAAAATTGTTGCATGTCGAAGACCGTCCTTTGCCTTGAAAAAGTATTTGTTGAAAACATTATTATGGGGTACATGGCATTCATTGCAGTTTGTTTTTTCACGGTGGGAGCTGTGATACCAGGTAGCATACTGGGGAGCCATGATATGACAGTTTACACAGGTCTCAGGCTTGTCGCCAAGATAGGAAGTGGCATTTGATATATTGAAAGAAAAGAGTGCAATTCCCGTGAATATTGCAAGTATCAGGATAACCGGAAGTTTCCATTTATCCGGTGGCTCAAGTTTCTTCAGAAATCCCATGGAATTATTTAAATGCAATATATGAAAAAAATCATTCAACCTGTTATACCAGCTGTTTAAGCATCCATATTTCACAGCCGAAATGTCCGGAGTTACCCAGAGGTCCCGGAATAAATTCAAAGCCTGCTTTTTTATAAAGGCTGATAGCCTTATTAAGTTCCGGCATTGATTCAAGGTAGACCTGTTTATAACCCATCCGCCTGGCTGATCTGAAGCTTTTTGACATGAGCTCCCATCCGATCCCCCGGCCCCTTTTTGAAGGATCGAGATACAGCTTGACAAGTTCAGCGCAACCTTCGGGCAGATCCGGTGTGGGAAAGATCCCGCACCCACCGATTATCTTACTGTCTTCTTCTGCAATCCAGTATGCCGATCCGGGTGTCCTAAAAAGTGAAAACAGATCATCTGTTGTCGGATCAAAATAGACGGTTCCGGGGCGATCTATGCCAAACTCCCTGAATACCGAACGAATAAGCTCTGCAATTTCCCTGTTGTCCTTCCTCCGGAGATGCCTGTAAATGATGCTCATTGCATTAAATGTTTATGCCTTTTACAAAGATAATAATCTGATCAAATATTAAAGCTTAAAAACATAACTGTCACAACAGGATGATTTTATACAACTTTTTGCTAAATTTGGGACTTAAAATCTGTGTTTTGAAGAGAACCCTGAACTCAGTAACCTTTGATCCTGTTATGCCTTTCCTGAAAAAAATCGTTGCAGTATTGGCAATTATGTTCTGCGCCGGAATTTTGCGGGCCGGAGACTATTATGTAACAGGAACAGTTACCGATATGTCCGGGAAAGCTGTTCCGGGGGCAAAAATTTCTATGTCAGCCGGCAGTGCAGTATTTGGTGCCCTCAGCGGCAGTGATGGAAAATATTCCCTTAGAATATCAGGTATTTACGGGCCTGTCTCTGATCTTCTTCAGCTGGGTGTGCCATACCCCAATCCTTTTTCACATTCAATAAATATCCCATTTATAATAAACAGTTCTGGTGATATCCGGCTGATGATTTATAATCTTTCAGGGCAGAAAATAAAGGATTTCTATTTCCCGGGAGTTGAGGAGGGAAGTTACCAGATAATATGGGATGGAAGAACGGATAACGGAGCTCCTTCCAGGCAGGGATTATATATTTATACAATTACATTCGGTGGCAAATCTTGGTCAGGAAGGCTCCTTAAATACTCCTCTGAAACTGCATCATCGGCGGTTTCAACCCTCGAACAGATTCAGATACCGGTCTCCGCACCTTACATACCGGGTTCCCACAACAGGATACCTGTAATTACTGATGTTACATGCAAGGATTATTATCCGGTAAGATTAACAGATATTATAATCAGACGAGATACAATTATTGATTTTGAGATATGTGCTTCTCTTGCAATACCTTTTAAAACAAAGGGTGACTATGTTGCAATGCACACAGGTTCTGATTACAGAGCTCTGAACCTGAAGGGTATTAATCTGGGTTCATCACCTCCGGGTACTTTCCCGGGGGAGATAGCATATGCGATTTCAGGGAAGACTTATGAGGAATGGATAACCCTTATGGGCAATTCCGGCTTTAACGGAATAAGAGTTTATACTTTACATCCCCCGGTATTTTATGAAAAACTTGCCAATTATAATTTCAGGCACCCTGAAAGACCCTTACTGCTGTTCCAGGGGATCTGGCTGGAAGAAATTGAGAACGGTTCAGTCTCTTCAGAATATGACCTTACTCTCCGTACCAGCTCATTCAGGAATGGAATAAAGGAAGTGATCGATTGTGTACATGGTAATAAGGAAATTGCATTCAGGCTCGGGAAAGCATATGGCAGTTATCGGACCGATATGTCGAGATGGACAGCAGGATATGTAATAGGAAGGGAAATCATGCCCCAGGAAGTGGATACCACAAACAGGCTTCATCCTTCAATGAAATCGTTTTCAGGCAATCAGCTGAGTATTACGAATGGCACGGCAAGCGAGGTTTTTGTAACACAGATGCTTGATGAAACAGTAACTTATGAATACCAGAAGTATTCGGTAAACAGACCGGTGAGCATTTCAAGCTGGCCGACACTTGACCCACTTACTCATCCGACTGAGATTTATACCGATGAGGATAAAGCCACCTATGATATTACAAAAATAAACCGTCAGAATCTTAAAGCAGGAATTTTTGCCTGCTACCATGCTTATCCATATTATCCGAATTTTATAAGTGAGCAACCAGGTTACCGTACATATTCTGACAGCCAGGGGCCGAACAGTTACCTTGGATACCTTACAGATCTTAAAAACCACTATGCAGATATACCGCTTGTAATTGGTGAATTCGGTGTACCCTCGAGCTGGGGCAGCGCCCACCAGTCGTTCAGCAGTATGCATCACGGTGGATATTCGGAGTTTCAGCAGGGACAGAAAAACATCCGGATGCTGCACAATATTTTTGATTCAGGATGTGCCGGAGGCTTTATGTTCTCATGGATGGATGAATGGTTCAAGCCTACCTGGATCGTTTCATACCTTGAAGCTTACGGACTTGATTCAAATAACCTGTTCATTCCCACCAGGCAGCTCTGGCATAATTTGACATCACCCGAACAGAATTTCGGGTTAATTACCTTTGATCAAAAAGAAATACCTTCATTTGTTAATTACAGCAGGGACAATACCTCTGGTCCGGTCTCCAAAGTTGAAGCTTCTCACGGGAACAATTACTTTTATCTGAATGTCGAGCTGAAAAGAAATATCTCTTCCGGAGATACAATATTAATTGCTTTTGATACTTACCTGGCCGGTCTTGGTGAATCGCGGCTACCGAATGGCAGGATACTGAACAATCGCTCTGAATTCATGCTTGAATATGTTGCAGGAGAGGATTCAGCTTCATATTTTGTGACGGAAGCCTATAATATGAAAGGATTTACCCCAAGGTTTAATCTTACTGATCCTGCAGTTCAGAAGCTCAGGAGCACAGTGACGGACGGGGCTCCCTGGAAATTGATGGAATGGATAAACGATGGTTTTTCAATGACTGAACAAAAGATAGGGAGACTTGAGGCTTTTACTTTTGAGTACCCCATTTTCCCCCCGGGTTTTCTGACGGGGATTATGTGGAACGGGAATAAAATTATAGTACGAATCCCCTGGACAATGCTTCATTTCTATGATCCGACACAAAGGAAAGTTGTTAACGGGGCAGCATCATCTGACGGAGGGCGATCCTATAAAATATCGACTGCCGTATCCGACGGCATTTCCGTTTCAGTTTATTTTGACAAAAGCATTACTTCGACCACAAGCAGGTATAAATGGGATAAATGGCTCATTGTCCCCGAGACGGTTACCCGGGAGAAAAGGTCGCTTCAGCAAATTTCAAATGTACTGTATTCTATTCGGATGTTTGCCGAACCTGACGGACTGTAGTGGGCTTGCGTATCCTCAACTTCTTCTTCTCAAATCCGCTTCTTTCAGCTGTACCCCAGCTTTTTTTACCCCTTAAGGCTTCAATATTTCCCCTTACTGCAAAATATGTATGGACCGGATAGAAGAATGGTTCAATGAACGCTGTGGCAATAAGAGCGAAGACATCTCTTTTCCTTTTGTATTTGTGGAATGTAATCTCTTCAAAAAGAATTGCCCAGGTTGTAAGTAAGACAGCAAAAGAATAAACGAAGACAAAAAGAAGCAGATAGAAAGGCCAGTTTATTCCGCTTGTCAGGACCAGAATTATTGTGTAGATAAAACCTCCGAAAGCTATAAGCGGCGAAAGCCATTCGAAAAAGAACCAGTAGGGATATCCCAGCATTCCCAGCTTATTGAACTTAGGATTGAAGAATAGTTTGCGGTGAGTCTTTAATGATTCAACAAGACCTCTTGTCCACCTTGTCCTTTGTTTCCTGAGGGACTTAAGATCGGATGGGACTTCTGTCCAGCAGAGAGGATCGGGAATATATGTAACTTCATATTTAGACTTGTTTTCAGTCATGAACCGTCTCATCCTCAATACAAGTTCCATATCTTCGCCAACGGTCTTTGTGCTGTAGCCACCGGCTTTGATAACAGTTTCGCGGTCAAAAATTCCCATAGCTCCCGAGATCAGCATTAATCCGTCAAGCTGGCTCCAGGCCATCCTCCCAAGAAGGAATGCACGTGTGTAATCGAGAACCTGAAGGCGAGGCAATATCTGTTTTGGCACATTTATATTTCGGATGTGGCCAAGTTCAACATCACATGAGTTTACGATCCTTATCACCCCGCCGGTGCCGATAACTTTACGTTCCTTTTCTTCGAGGAACGGCTTAACAAGTTTAAGGATTGAATCAGCTTCAATTATTGAGTCGGCATCGATTGAAACTATCAGATTGCTCTTGCAAATATTTATCCCTGCATTCAGCGAATCGGCTTTGCCCCCATTGTTTTTATCAATTACTGTAAGCCTGTTGAATGATGGATTCTTTGATTTATAGACACCTTTTATCCTTTCACAGGGAATACGGTAATCGAAATAATAATTTACCTTTTCGAGTTCAAAAGCTTCTTCGACTTTTGTAAACGTGTTGTCGGTCGAGCCGTCATTCACGAGGATAATCTCAAAATTATTGTAATAAAGTGATAAGAGCGTTCTGACATTGTCAATTATCGTCTTGCTTTCATTGAAGGCCGGGGCAATGATCGAAATCCTCGGGCTCAGAGGCGAAAGAACAAGTGAGTTGTAATTGACATAACTGTTCTTTCTGAGATATTTCCGGAGTGCAATAGCAGAAAAAATACCAAGCAGCAGGTAGGATCCGAAAATTATCAGCGTGATTATGAAAATTATATGTCCGAAAATAAAACCCATGGCTTATTAGTATATTCTTCTGTCAAGAACATGCCTGACAATGATATTATAATTTTTATATTCCGATTTCATGATCTTTACGAGGGCTTTAACACCCTCTTCTCCATTATTTTCGATAGCTTTTGTAGCTTCGATCTGAAGTTGAACATCATCTTCCTTGTCGAGGACCAGTTTCAGGAAGCCGAGCATAGCGAGGTCGGGCATTTTCCCCATTGACCTTATTATTTCCAGGCAAACATTATATTCCTGGAATTTGTACATGTGTTTCATTGTCCCGATGGTTGAGCGCATGTTCATGTCACCGGCGACCTGTATTGCAAGCTGTTTTACAGCAGGATCGGGATGCATTATTGTATCATGTACAGCTTCTTCGGCTTCAGCCTGTTTGAACTCCCGTATCATTCTGAGAGCAAACATAACTACTGTGGGATTTGAAGATGTAAGCCATTGTTTGAATTGGGGAAGCGGGATATTATGCTGAACGATGAGCTCATGAAGTGAGATTTGTTCCCAGAGTGAGAAAGGTCTTTCAAGCTTTGCAAGAAAATCAAAGGCACTCTCATCCCCAAGCCTTACAAGAGCAATCTGAGCTTCCATCCTGAGGATCTCATTCGACGAATTAAGTGCCTTGTATATCGTGTCATTTGCATCTTTGATATTCATAAATGCAAGTTCGCGGAATCCTTTGATCTTTTTATGCCAGCGGTAATCGCGGGCTCTCTCAATCGAATCCCTGTCGAGTCCGAGATGTTTGTAAAGTCCCAGAAGCTTTCTGGCTTCCTCACCCTTCAGATTTATGCTTACGTCAATCATCTGGTCAATAAGCACCTGCCGTCGGTATGTGTCAGAGGCAATGGGCCGGAAATCATCGGGAGTTGCATTTCCGAAAAGATAGTTTATTATAAGTTCCTGGTACTTCTCCATAAGATACTGATGAAGCTTTTCTCTTCTTTCCATCCTTCTTCTGTTCAGAAGAATGAATAAAAGAAGAAGTATCATGGAGATTATACATATAACAATCGTAATTATGAGCGCATTTATAAGTGCAAGGGATTTTCCGAAGTAGGTAATTCTTTTTAACCATGGACTGTTATTCCCAATAATAAGTTCTCCGGCAGGTTCTCTGTTAAGGGTTGCTTTTTCCGGCGCCGGGGTATTAATTATAAGTCCTGTAACTGTTGAATCGGGATAACTGCCTTCGGATTTTATTGTATCGTTAACCGCAGCAGTTTCTTCGGCCGTAGCAGCCGGGACATTAACGGATTCTGCATTTCCGGAGGTTTCTGCTTCTTTAGAATCTGGTGTCCGGGATATACGAATTTTATATAAGCCATCTTCCCTGAACATTACTGCATTACTGTCGATATGTGAAATAACCTCATTCAGGAAGGCTTCTGCATTATATTTCACTCTGAAAGCGCCCAGCTGGACCGGATATTTATCTTTCAGGGAAGTGATAAATCCTTTTACGGTTGTTTCATTGATCTCATAATCAAGGGGAATACCGGATTCAGCGGGCGGTTCGGCAACGAATGTCGTTTCTGCAACAGCCACCGAGTCGGCTTTAATATTTACTGACTGGCCGGGAGTGGTTTCCCTTGCAGTTAAAAATGATAATATCAAAAGAAGAGCATACTTCATCATTTCATCTTTATTGCATAAATGAAATTAATATGGCCTTCGAACCTGTTACGCATGATTCCTTCAGCATATTCTTCCCTTGAATAGCCGGTACCTATGCGGATCGCCATTTTCTTAGTAATAAAACCATAATAAGCCAGTCTGATGCTGTTGGCGCTATAACGTTCAATATCTGTTTGTATATCAATAGGTTCATCCGGAGCCGTTCCGGTACCAAGGGTTAACTGAAGATAATCGGTATCATTGAAATATCTTCTTCCGTTAAAATAAAGAGCCGGTCTTGCACCTTCATCTTTGAGGTACAGATATCCTTTCAGGGAAAACCAGAATCTGCTTATATATTTTTCAACCGAAAGACCTGGTATAAATATATTACGGTCGAAACTGTAAAAATTTATACCTGCCGATATTGCCCAGCCTTCGGGAAGTATCTGCCATATTTCAGCTGCTGCCCTGTGCCGTGGGAAATAATCACCCGGGCTGAAGGCATAATAGAGGTAAGCATAGTTTTTGTCAGTGAGTTTTGGCCAGGCTTCCGCTTCAAACTGGACCTCCGTGGCTGTTGTCTGGTCAATGTTAATGTGTCCTATATTTATACCGGCTGCAGCAGGCCCCCAGTTAAATTTATGTCCGGCGCCTGCTTTGAATAACCTCCAGCATCTGTCATAAGGTTCTGTGAACCTGTCGAAGCTGTATCCTGCCCGGATATCGGTTGCCACCGGGGAATTTTCCTTCGACCAGAGAGAAATATCCCTTCTTGCTGCAAGGGCATCTGCATTATCGGGATCTGTTGCAAGCAAGGTGTCGATCACTGCAGCTGCCTGTTTAAAATCCTTCTGCCATGCAAGTATCCTTCCAAGCAGGATCCGCGCATCTCCGTATGAAGGGAAGGCATTGACAAGCTTCCTCGCATCAGCTGCTGCCACTGCATAATCACCGTCAAATGCCAGTGATCTTATCCTTAAATATTCTGATTCAGGATCGCTTATCTGCTGGGCATATACCGGTCTGCATACAGAAATTACTGATAAAACCAATCCGGCAATAAACAGAATAAAATATCTGTTCATAACTTAATTTTTTAGAATGGTTTTTATTTTTTTCACCAGGTCCATAGGATTGAATGGCTTAACAATGTACCCGTCAATACCAAGTCCTGCCGCCTGACGCTGCATCTGAAGATCGCTGAAAGCCGAAACTATAATTACCGGGGTATCAAGCTTAAGATCAGAGCGCAGAAATTCAACAAGCTCAAGTCCGCTATGATATGGAAGATGAATATCTACTATCACCATATCATAGAGATTGTCCTTCAGCAGGTTAATGGCATCATTCCCGTTCTCAGCCGTAACAGACTCATAGCCCTCCCTTTCAAGAACAACGGAAATAGTTTTTAGCGCCAGCTTGTTGTCTTCACAAATTAATATCCTCATGCTATCATTCATAAGGTTATAGATTTTTTTTTCATAACCTTATGCTTATACGTTGTAAAAATGACTATTCTTAACAGTTATACCAAAAATCTCAAATAGTTTTTGCTAACAATCTAAAACAATAGATTAACAAATGCTGATACGTGACGAATTGATTTTAGTTTCAGGTTACGGCATTATTCAGGTTCTAGATTCAAGATTCAAGATTCCAGGATCCAGGCTTTGCCAGCCTGTTTCGTATCAGGTATTCAGTAATCGGTGATTGGTATTCGGTTACATGTCACCGACTTACTGATTACCGATTACTGATTACCGGATACCTGAAACCCGGAACCCGGAACCCGGAACCATTACAATGAGAACCAATAATTTAACTTGATCAGGAAAATGTTATTCGGGAAGAGATCCCACATCTGTTTGTAAGAATCACCCAATGAGGCTTCGGACATGTCGTTCCGGCCTGTTCTGTCGCCCGACCAGACAAAATAGATGAAAGAGCCCAGGCGGTACTCCCATTTGGCAACAAGGTTTGAGCGGAACTGGTGAAAATTGAAATCGGGATTGGCAATTAAATAATCTGCACGTGTCCCGCTGTCGTAATCATAAAGATTATATAAACCGTCAGCTAGCGGGGTTTCCTGGTATAGTTCAAAGCGGTCACCATAATTTTCTGCCTTCGGATCAGTAATACGTTTTAAGTCAGAAAAAGAACCTCTTGAGATAAATGGACTCCCGTAATATTGTATAGAAAATTCCGGTGTCAGGTTCAGATCAGCCCTGAATGTAAGACCCAGAGTATGCTGATCGATAGTTCCCAGAATAAATCTTTGTCCCGGCAAACCCAGATCTCTCATTGTTAAATACTGAAGCTCATCATGATTCCGGGTATAATCAGCTGTTACACCTAATTTCAGGGAATTCAGTGGCCTGACTGATATTCCCGGCTCAAGCTGATAGCTTCTTGCCGATTTGTTCCCCGAAAACTCATAATTGTAACCGAATTCGAAGATAAGCTTCCTGGAAGGGTCGGTCTTTGCCTTGCCGAATGTCATCATAGTATATGGCATTATCATTTCCGGGCCACCTCTTAATTTTCTCGGATCCGTTGCCTTCGAGTGATAAATTAAATTTGTGCTGAATGAATAGTTATTCACAAATTCGGTGCTGACTGAAAGATGTCCGCCGGAACCAAGATATGTCCCGCCGAAATTCCATGAATTGAATTGTTCGAGGTTTATACTGTATGTGTGGAAGATTGAAACAGGCTTGTTTACAAAATAATTTACTTCACTTTCCTGCCGTATCTCATCCGCTTCATTCATATACCCCAGATCGTTAAGTTCCAGTCCGGGAGAAAGCCATGAAACACCCGTATTATATTTCCAGAATCCTTTGGATCCCTTTCCGATATTGAATTTTCCTCCGAATCCGCTCAGGGCTGTACGTGTTGAATCGTAGCTGATATAATCAGCACCCGGCCTCTGGAAGTATCTTGCTGATGATTCCTGTAAAGCTGTAATTGCATCTTTGCTTCCGTTTACAAAACTCCCAAGTAATTTTGCATCAAGATAGAACTCTTTATCTCTCCAGTGATGTCTCAGATCAAGCCCTCCCGTAAAAGCATTTCTGCTGAGGAAATCAAGGGATGTTTCTTCAATTAACCTGTTTGTTGAAGTAAACATTCCGCCTGCTATAGTATTTCCGGCATTATATCCCTTCTGAACGCGTGCGACAGTATAACTTGTAAGAGGTTCAATTTTGCTTTTGGTTATATTTCCGTACTGGTCGCTGATCTTTGCAAACTCGTTTGCAGTTACCGACTGGATCAGTCCCAGAGACAATCCGTTTGAAGTGGTTCCGCTGAACTTGGCCGCACTGAGGATTGTGGTCTTGTCGGGAATATTCACAAAGGTATTATCGTCAGGATTAAGTATTGCAGAAGGAGAATGTCCGATACGCCTTGAATAGAAAATGCTTTCGTTATCAAAATCGTAATTGAATATTGTAAGGCCTTCAAGGAAGAACGGCCTTTTTTCCTCGTAAAAAGTTTCGAAAGCCGAGAGGTTCATTACTGACGGATCTGATTCAACCTGGCCGAAATCAGGATTAACAGTCAGATCGATAGTGAAATTGCTTGAAATTCCGATTTTGGCGTCCAGACCTGCATTACCTACCCATTTTCTTCCGTTTTCGGTGAATGGATTTCCGGTTTCCTGCTTCATCGTTTTCAGATCACCCAGTACGAATGGCATTATTTCAAGGCGCCTTGATTTCTTAAGTCCGCTTATTCCTCTCAGCTCACCGAAGTTATAAAGCATTCCCGGACCTGTTTTTGATTGTATTTCCCAGTTGCTTTCTTCCTGAAGTCTTGAAATCCATCGCCAGGTATGCAATCCCCATACCTGTTCATCCTTTCCGCTGTAGCGCAGCTGGCTTAGCGGTACTTCAAGCTCAGCAACCCAGGCTGAATCCTCCATCCCCACTTTCCCTTTCCACACGGCATTCCAGTTAAAATCCCAGTTCATGGGATTGAAAAGAACAAGGTCGACTTTCTGGCCCCAGGCGGTGATTGTAAACTCAAAGCCTGTTCTGTAATCACGATAACTGTCGAGTGTAAGTCCTACCATATCACCGACAGTTTCATCACGAACACCCGACATTTTTACAATTTTATCGGGCTCATCATCAAATGCGCGGAAAGCAACATAGAGATACTTATCATCATACTGTATGTTCAATTCGGTAGGATACGTCGGTTTCGCTCCCTCATTCGGAATAAACTGGTGGTAATCACCGGCCCAGGTACCTTTTTCCCAGCATTCATCATCAAGCTTCCCGTCGATCACAGGTCTGGGCGTCACCAGCCGCGAAGTTGTATAAACAGGCTGCCGTGACTGCGTTTTAACTGTATCCTGGTTGTCATTTTCAGGTGAAGGACCATAAGCGACCCCCTGTACGGTAATAATAATGAAAGAAATAAAAGTTATGGATGACCTTAAAAAGCGGGATCTCATTTTATAATTCTAATTGTTTCAGGAATTAATCAGAGTGGAAACCGAAAATATCCAGGGCCTTTGTCTGATCATATTATACCCAGCAAATATAACATAGCTATGGTGATAATTGTCAGTGAGGATACCCCTATGGGGAACCAGACAGGAGCTATCCATGGTTTTGGAATAAGAAAGAGCACATCGATGGTTTTAAGATCCGGGGGCCATTTTATAAGAATATACAGAGATACATAGTAGAACAGGTCCCAGAATGCAAATGTCCATAGAAAGAATATCCCTTTTTCTATCCATGTCGATCCGGTGAGGAGAGCTATTGCAACAAGCATTATTATTGTTGCTGCTTCCCTTGTCATTTCTATATTAAGATACCTCTTCGGGAATGATTTAAGTGATTCCTTGTTTGAATCGGAGTCAAGCATTCCGAGGGCTTTGCGCAGATATACAACAACAACCCCCTCGAAATGAGCCATCGCTGTCCCGAATATTGCAAGAAGAATTAATTTAAGTAACATTTTTTCTGGTTTCAGGGTTAGTATTTACTTGTTTGAGATCACTGCTTCTCGTTTGAAATCGTTGCTTCCCGGTTACCTTCTTATCTTCGGTATGAATTTAGGTACTTCTTTCTGATAAACAGCATACTTTGGGTACTTTTTGCTGCTGATCCCTTCGGTCATGATTGTGCTTCCTGCAAAAATAAGTACCAGGAGGACTGCTCCTGCCAGTGTGATATTAATGAGTTTCCCTGAGGCAGCCACCCCGAAAAAATAAAAACTGATCCAGATTGCCTGCTCCGAGGCGAAATTGGGGTGTCTTGCATATTTCCACAGGCCTTCGGACAGAAATCCGTTCTTAACAGACTCCTTATACTTGTTATCAGAATTTCCCGGATTCTTTTTTCCCTGGTGAAACCTGAAAAGCTGATTATCAGCAAGCGATTCGGTTATAATGAACAACAGCATGAAAGCCGCCGCCAGGATATCAGTGATTATAAGGGGTTTTTCATTATTCAGGGCTGCGATAAGCAGGGGAGACGAGAAAAGAAAAATTAAAATATTCTGATAAATTGAAATAAACAGCAGATTAAAAAGACCAAACCTCAGCCTTCCCTTCAGAAGCCTGTTTTCCCTGAGATGTTTCCACCTGTAATCTTCCGCACCCTTCCAGGGAATTATATTATATCCTCCTTTCCTGCTGAAATTATAACTGAGACGTAATCCCCATACAGTTACAAGAAAAGCCATCAAAATGGTCCTTACTGATGGGAATGAGGCCACAGTTATCCAGCCATAAGCTATCGGAATAAGGCTCCACAGCTTGTCGACCTGGCTGTAATTACCTGTTATTTCACTTACAACGAAGCAAACGACAATAACGATTATCATCAATACCAGCCAGGTTGATACAAGGTTTTGAAATTTTACATCATATCCGCTGAGAAATGAGTGGAAGAGCTGTGTTGCTGAAAGGAAGGTCATAATCGGTTATTTACTGGCTTTAAGGATTCGAATATAGTTTATCTGCCGGTTTTATTAAACCCGGGCGAAAAATATTTATTGATGAAATCTCCCGGGATCAGGCAATGTTTCTGAAATCTACGTATTAAAAAACGTATTAAAAAACGTATTATAATACGTATTATTTTCCATAACCTCTACGAGGTATTAAATAATTTGATAGAACCATTACCTACAATACCCTATGCCCTTCTACGGGCAATTGGGTTGGTGTAATGATACCCGGTTCTATTGTCATTCATGCCCTACGGGCAATTGGGATTGTGTAATGATACCCGAATAACCTATCCATTTGCAGCTCTGCAGAGCCTGCCCCGCTCTGCGGGGAGCTGAATAACGACTCGTCAGGGATTTTTCAGTCTGGTTAGGTAGTTGTTTATAAACAGTTCTTTCTTTTTAAGCCGGTATTGCATTATAAACCTGGGATGTTCGAGGGCTATGATTTTTTCAAAGAAATTGTGCTCCCTGTTCAGTTCAGACATGAACTTAAAATTCTTTCCTGTTCCCAGGCAGAAGCAGGTATCCCGCAGAATACCGAAATCAAGCTGTTTCTTAATTGAATCTATGATGAAGTCCATTATTGCTGCGGTAAGTTCCCTGCTGTCGTAATAGTTGTAGTTGACTTCTTTTCCTTTTTTGCCGGCAGCTGTAAAGCCCAGCGGACTAACTGAACTGATATAGTGATCGCTATAAAATTTCTCCGGGCCGCCATATTTTTCTATCATATCATAGATGTAGACAGATGATGTTTCATGGGTCTTTATCCCGGGTAATGATAATCCGCATATATTTTGAAGCCGTATGGTATCGGTAAAAGGTAAGCCTGTGGCACCGGCGCCGAATCGGCCCGGATTGATACCCATAATAAGGTGCCGTTCCCTGTTGTCGTTGTAATACTTTTTGTAAAACAACGATATTGTTTTCATTACCTGTGGATTGTCCCTGAAGGGATTCATAACTGATATTCCTTCCGGGAGCTGCCCCCTGAAGCTTATATCACCGTAAAACGATATTATCTTGTCAGCAAAGGTCATTATGTAACAAAAATAGGTATGACAGCGTTAAATGTTGTTAATATTGAGCTTAAAAATTTTATTTGCACTCAACGTAAACATTTTTAAATGTGTAAATTTGTGAACTTCTAATAGCAGAGCATTCGGTATTATGGGAAGCCAGGATTGCATTAAGCCTTATGGCGATAAGCAGGCATCATTTGACAGACGTTATCTTAAAATGGCTCTTATATGGGCTGAGAACTCTTATTGTAAACGACGGAAAGTAGGAGCTCTTATTGTAAAGGGCAAGATGATAATTTCAGATGGATATAATGGTACTCCTTCAGGTTTTGAAAATGTTTGCGAAGATGAACACAATGTGACAAAACCTTATGTCCTTCATGCCGAAGCAAATGCTATTACCAAGGTGGCTAAGTCGAATAATTCCAGTGAGAATTCAACACTTTATGTAACGTCCTCTCCATGCATGGAATGTGCAAAGCTTATAATACAGTCGGGTATAAAAAGAGTTGTTTATTGCAACAAATACCGTATCGAAGACGGTCTCGACCTTCTTAAGCGTGCAGGAATAGAGCTGGTGTACATTGATCCTGAAAATGATGTTTATGAGCAACAATAAAACAAAGTGGAGCATCTTTCTTCCACTTATGCTGGCAATTGCCCTGGTACTCGGAATACTTATCGGAATTGTTCTTCCCCGGAAGAATGATCCGGCTCAGGTGCCGGGAATGAGGCCCCGGAGTGATAAGCTTGGGACCATTCTCAACATCATTGAAAGGAATTATGTCGATTCGGTAAACCGCGACGATCTCGTTGAAGCTGCAATACCCGCCATGCTCAAAAAGCTCGATCCTCATTCTGTTTATATACCTGCAAAAGATCTTGCCCGCGCAAATGAGTCGCTTCAGGGAAATTTTGAAGGGATCGGCATCTCTTTCAACATGCTTACCGATACAATACTTATTATAAGTACAATACCCGGAGGACCTTCCGAGAAACAGGGATTGCAGGCCGGAGATAAGATATTGTATGTAAATGATTCACTTGTTGCAGGAAAAGGAATAAGTGATGAGGACGTGATGGGAATGCTGAAGGGTCCCAAAGGTACCTCCGTTTCTGTAAAGATCATGAGAAACGGATTCAAAGATCTTCTAACATTCAATATTATTCGCGACAAGATCCCTATTTACAGCTTGGATGTTGCATATATGGTGAATGATAATACCGGTTATATAAAGATCAACAATTTTGCTGTCACAACATTTGATGAGTTCATGAAGGGTTTGAAAGGACTAAGGGATCAGGGCATGGAAAAGCTTATTGTCGATCTGCGGGGTAACTCGGGCGGTATAATGGAAGATGCCGTTCAGATAGCCAATCAATTCCTCAAACAGGGTCAGCTTATCGTTTATACAATGGGCAGGAATCAGCCTCGCAATGAGGCCAGAGCAACAGGAAAGGGTGAATTTGAAGAGGGCGATCTTGTAATACTTATTGATGAGGGTAGTGCATCAGCCAGCGAGATACTTGCAGGCGCCATCCAGGACAATGACCGTGGAACAATTATCGGAAGAAGGTCATTTGGAAAAGGATTGGTACAGGAACCGGTTCCATTCGCAGACGGATCGGGGATGAGGCTTACAATTGCACGATACTATACACCAACGGGACGATCCATTCAAAAACCATATACAGATGGTTTTGACGATTATTTCGACGATCTGAATGCCAGGTTTAACAGGGGTGAATTTGAAGTATCCGACAGTATCCATTTTTCAGAATCACTTAAGTTTACAACTCCCGGCGGAAGAACTGTTTACGGGGGAGGAGGGATAATGCCTGATGAATTTATACCTGTCGATACTTCGGAAATATCACGCTATTTCTTATTGGTACGGCCTTTCATTTACCAGTTCTCACTGAAGTATACCGAGAAGAACAGGGAGCCGCTTAAGAAGTTTACCGAAGCCGGAGAACTTGAGAAATATCTCGACAAGCAGGGACTGATAGATCAGTTCTCAAGGTTTATTCAATCGGAAAATTTACAGGCAGCCCGGCTTGCCGGCGGGATAAAACCTGATCCTGACGGACTGCGTACATCTTCCAGGGTGATCCATACTCAGATCAAAGCTTATATAGCCCGAAATATACTTGATAATAAAGGATTTTACCCTATCTGGGAACAGATTGATACCACGCTGAAATACGCTATCAAATTTCTGGAAAAGTA
>CAZWUB010000056.1:0-1102 GCA_964637415.1 uncultured Rikenellaceae bacterium | reverse complement strand
TAAAAAAGCTTCTTCTCCGCCATAAACTCCGCAATCTGAACAGCATTTGTCGCAGCCCCTTTGCGGATATTGTCGGAAACGATCCACAGATTCAGGCATTTCTCCCTTGAAAGATCCCTTCTTATTCTCCCCACAAAAACTTCATCCCTGTTATGGGATAGTATCGGCATCGGATATTTGTTCTCTGCGGGATCATCATAAATGACATTCCCCGGGAATCCGCTTATGAGAGACTTAACATCCTCAATATCAAATTCCTTGTCAAATTCAATATTTACTGCTTCTGAATGTCCTCCGACTACCGGTATTCTCACTACAGTTGCAGTTACCATTATAGACTTGTCTTCAAGGATCTTTCTTGTTTCATCAATAAGCTTCTGTTCTTCGGTGGTATATCCGTCGGGCTGAAATGTCCCTCCATGGGGAAAGCAGTTCATGTCAATGGGGTGTGCATAAGCCATTTCGCCTTTAATGCCGCTCCTTTCATTTTCCATCTGCTGAACGGCTTTAACACCTGTCCCGGTTACTGACTGGTAGGTGGCAACAACAAGACGTTTGATCTTATATTTCCTGTGAAGGGGAGCAAGTGCCATAACCATCTGTATAGTAGAGCAATTGGGATTAGCAATTATCCTGTCGCCTTTCTTCAATACATGACTGTTAATCTCCGGAACAATAAGCGGCACATCGTCATACATACGCCATGCCGAAGAATTATCAATAACAACTGTACCTTTACTGGCAAAGACCGGCGCCCATTCTTTTGAAGTGGATGCACCTGCAGAAAATATTGCAAATACCGGTTTGGCTTCGGCAGCTTCCATTACGCTGACAATCTTCACCGGCTTCTCGTTGAAAATTATTTCTTTACCAACCGATTTACTTGAAGCGGCAGGGATAAGTTCAGTAACAGGGAAGTGTCTCTCTTCAAGGACATTCATCATTGTCCGGCCGACCATACCGGTAGCTCCTACAACAGCAACTTTCATGATTCTTTTAATTGATAATTTTTAAATTATTTTTAAATTTACATAAGTAAAAAACGGTCAAAAATAACGTTTTTTTCATTCTGTCACGCTGCATGAAAAAAGTTATTTTACTG
>CAZWUB010000055.1:0-21709 GCA_964637415.1 uncultured Rikenellaceae bacterium | reverse complement strand
GCAGTTCCAGATCTATATCCGGTTCATTTTCCCAGACATCAGCCACTGTACCCATCAGCTTTCCGGAATCAACGGCATTCTTCAGAGCTGCAGTATCAATCACCTCACCCCGGGAGGAGTTAATGAACCATGTACCCCGTCTCATCATACCAAAGCTCTTTTCATCAAAAAGATGATAAGTTTTATCTTCTCCAGTCAGATTCAGGGGAACGTGAGCCGTAACAATATCCGATTCAATTAAAAGCTGATCAAGGGAAACAAAGCCATTTTCACCTTCTTTTCTTGCCCTGGGAGGGTCGTTCAGCAGGACATTCATTTCAAGTATTCGGGCAAGCTTTTCGACTTTTGAGCCGACATTGCCTACACCGACAATACCTATTGTTTTATTTTTCAGCTTGTATTTGAATTTCCCCGATATCCTCAGCAGAGCAGCTGCAATATATTGCTGAACTGAAGATGAATTACATCCCGGCGCATTCGTCCAGGTGATATCATTTTTCCTGCAGAATTCAGTATCGATATGATCATATCCGATTGTTGCGGTACCGATGAACTTTACGGTTGTCGCTTTCAGTAATGAACTGTTACATTTTGTCCTGGTACGGGTCAGAAGTGCATCCGCATCCTTCAGCACCTTGTTATCAATATGTTTTCCGGGCAGATAATTTACTTCGGCAAACGGCTCAAGAACACCTTTCAGGAAAGGTATTTTATCATCGGCAACTATTTTCATCTCATCAAATAAAAATGCTCTGAAAGGTAATGATTTAGTCAAGATAGATTTCGCCTCTTATTCGCCGAAGACACGTGAAACATTGATTTTTTCATGATTCATTAAACCGCACCGGATTTTTCCACCTGGTTGAAAGAGAAATTAGCAATTTCGGCCTGTTGTTGGGCATGCTCAATGGTCATGCTCACCACGTTGCCGTTTTTGTCCGTTTCAATCAGAACGTTTTCGTTTAGGTCTTTGGTATCGGTAATTTCATTGTTGTTGAAATTAACCAGCAGAGTATCGGTATCTTTAAAGTATGTTATCTTCATAATGTTATTTCTTAAAATCCCTGTCCAAAAAAGCATTGTGAATAGTCTCGCCATCTTCCAGAATTACAACGCGTAAATATTTATAAACTTCTTTAATGTAACCCCATCTCCTTTTACGACCATCAGTCTGCGTTTATTCATGTTCCGGGAACTCGTATACCTGTTCAATCCACTCCATTTTTATGTCTTTTCGGTCTGGCCGCTGTCGTGTATGGAGAAAATAATTTGTAAACTTCATTTCTATACCTCAAAAGGTCTGATAGTTCAATGATTTTACAAAAATACGGAATTAAAAGACATAAAAAAATTGTCCGGCAGATCCATTCTTTGGGAAAGAAATTACAGGAGCTTCACATCCTTCCCCTCATATTGCTTCATCACATCAGTCGGCCAGATACTTGACTGGACTTCGCCGATATGAAGCTTTTTCAGGAGAAACATGCATAATCTTGATTGTCCGATACCACCGCCGATGCTCAAGGGAAGCTTATCACTGAGAAGCAGTTTGTGGAATAACAGATCTTTTCTGTCCTGACAGCCGGTGATCTCGAGCTGCTGTTCCATCGACTTTCTGTCGACCCTTATACCCATTGAGGATATTTCAAATGCCGATTCAAGAGCCGCATTCCAGAAAATTATATCACCGTTAAGGCCGTAATATCCGTCGTCATTCAGAGTGCTCCAGTCGTCGTAATCCGGAGCCCTTCCGTCGTGAGGCTCACCATTGCTGAGTTTGTTGCCTATCCCGATTATAAATATTGAACCGTGTTTCTTTGCCGCTGCCTTTTCCCTTTCTTTCGGTGTGAGACCCGGATATTGATTCAGTAATTCCTCGGAATGTATAAATGTTATTTCCGGAGGCAACTGGGGTGTGATCCAGGAATATTTTTCAGACAATTCTTTTTCAATCCTTCTGAAAGTATTATAAATTATACTGACAGTATTTTTAAGTAGTTTAATCGATCGTTCCCCGGGCAGGATATTTTTTTCCCAGTCCCACTGATCTACATAGACCGAGTGGATCGGAGTAAGTGTTTCACTGGGTCGTAATGCGCGCATATCGGTAAGTATTCCTTTCCCCGGCTCGATATGATAATATCTCAGACGCATCCTTTTCCATTTTGCAAGCGACTGAATTATAGATGCCTTCTGTCCATTAAGAGATTTCACAGAAAAGCTTATCGGCTGTTCTATCCCGTTGAGATCATCATTTATCCCTGTCCCGTCGGGAACAACTACCGGAGCCGATACCTTATGTAAATTAAGCTCTTTTGCAAGGAGCTTTTCATATCTTGTCTTTATGAAATCAATCATCTCTTCTGTCTGAAGCATACCGGACGCACTCGAAATCTCTATTGTCTCTGCCTGAAATGTCATATATTATGCTTTAAGTGACTCGATATTTATATTTTGAAGCAAATGTGCATAATTATTCGCATATTTCAAAAATATTAACGTTTTTTATTAATATGTTATATATTAGGCATCTATTTATTAATAAATTAAAAGAAATATTACCTTAAGGTCATAGCCTTAAGTGAAATATATTAGAAAACAGCGTATTGAAAAATTCAATTGAAGCGGTCTGAAAATTCCGCTTTTCAATATTTCCGGAACAACCGGATCATGCTTTGACACATGCAAATCATCCCTTCCTGTAATGGTTACAAATATTTTCCTGATTTGTAAAGAACGTCACTTTTTCTTATATTTGTGTCAGCTTATACCCTGACCACTAAAATATTCAGATATGAAACTAAAAACCTTTTTTATTTTAACTGTATTGATATCTTGTAACCTCATCAATGCGCAGAAGCCCATTTTATTAAATGATGACAGCCTTAAAGTCGGCACAAACAAATACCCCGGCATATCAGTGACAATCCCTGAAGTTGAATATGAAAAAACCCTTAAGAACTGGGTTAAACTGCAGGAATCGGGGACCAAATCAAAGGTTGTTGATGATGGTGGAAAGATGTCGATCTTCGGAGCGAATTCGAAAAGCATTTCCGAAAATCCGGTTAACATTCTGAGTGAACTGACAGACCGCGATACTGTTCTAAAGCTTACAGCTGCCATCGAACTGAAAAAGGATGTTTATATTGAAAGGGCAACGGGTGAAGGTGAACTTTCAAAGGCAAAACAATTTCTTTTCGACTTTGCAAAAGAACAATATCTTGATCTTGTAAATGAACAGCTCAAGCTTGAAGAAAATAAGCTCAAAGATCTGCAGAAGGAACTGAGTGGTCTCGAAAAGGATCAATCAGGTATGGAAAAAGACATCCGTTCCAGCAACAAGCTCATCTCATCTGAACAGGACAAGCTTGTAGTACTTAATAATGAACTGACAAGCCTCTCGGCCGCCATTATTGAACACAATGCCGAATACATTACAATGGATCCGGGTGAAATAAAAGACGAAAAGGCAAAATATATAAAAGGCCTTGAGAAACAGAAAAAGAAAACAATCAGATCAATCAAAAAATCTGAAAATAAGATAAGCAAGGCTGATAATACTATAAGCCATGCCAACAGGACTATTCCCAGGAATGATAATACCCAGGAAAATATAAGGAGACTGATTGCTGACCAGGAAGCTGTTGTTCAGAAATTCTCGGATAAAATGAACAGGGTTAAAAGCTACAAATAGGATCGTTCTGACAAATAATCGTCAGGATCTTATGTTCTGATCAGATTCAATATCACAAAGGATCACAAAGGACTTTTATAATAAGCGGATAGATTATTCGATGAGTGTCATCTCGCTGAGCAGATAACCCGCTCCTGCGAACTTATCGATAATAAACAACGCAAACCGTATATCCAGACTTATATTCCTGCTTTGTTCGGGATTGAAAGCCATATCGCTTGCAACACCTTCCCATGCCCGGTCGAAATTGAGACCTATGAGCTGGCCTTCGGCATTTATTACAGGGCTTCCGGAATTACCTCCTGTAGTATGATTATTTGCAATAAAACAAACCGGCACTTCTCCGTCCGAACCGGCATAACGGCCATAGTTTTTTGAAATATAAAGCTGTTTAAGCTTATCAGGAACATCATAATCAAAGACCTCAGGATTGTCCTTCTCAATTATCCCTTTAAGTGTTGAATAATACTCGTAATATACTGCATCCCTTGAAGGATATCCCTCAACTTTTCCGTATGACACTCTTAATGTAGAATTTGCATCGGGATAGAATGTGCGGTTAGTATCATACTCCATCTGAAGCGCCATATAATCCCGGTTTAGTCTGGTAATTTCCGAATTCAGCCGGTTCAGTTCACCACGGACTTTCTCTGAGATCAGGGAACCGGTACTTTTCGCAAGGGAGAACAAAGGGTCCTTTGCAAGTTTCTTTATATCTTTTTCAGCGAGATTTTCAGCGAATGCAAGGAATCGCTTTTCATTTGTAAAAACAGATCTCTCGTATACTTCATCGGCAAGGGGCTGAAAATCTCCCTTGTATAAATTCTTAAGTCTGATATATTCCTCAGCCTGCCATTCCGGGTTAAGATTCTCTCCATACAGTTGCATTACGGCAACAAAGAGTTTCTTATCCGTTTCTGCATCATAATTTTTAAAGAATCCTTTTGCGTTTGTAATTATTTCATTCTTAACAACCTCAATTTTTTCCGGATCTGATTTGTTTTCATACATACCTGCCAGGACAACCATATTTCTTGCAAAGCCAACTGCTTCGGCTCCGCTGCTGAAGAATGCATCATTTGTGAAATTATTGACAAGTGTGTAATCTTTCAGCTTCGAATAGAGATCCCTGTATTTTGTAAGAATATGACCATATTTCGTTAAGCGGTCTTCATCTTCATTTACCCAATCCATAAGCCGATCTTCATATTCTTTTTTCTTTTCTATAGTCTTCATCCTTTCCAATCCCTGTATCTCTCCTATCCACTTCTTCCAGGCATTTGCCACACCCGACTTTTTTGCAGAATATTGCAGCCTTATAAGCGGACTTGTATTCATTGCGGCTTCCATTATTTCAATTTTCCTTGTCCGGATGGCAATCATCTTAGGATTCACATGATTTTTTACCATATCGATATGATATGAGGGAACATACTGATATGTAGTTCCCGGATAGCCGAACACCATTGTAAAATCGCCTTCGCGGACTCCCCTCAGAGATACCGGGAAATTGTAAAGAGGTTTGTAAGGCTTATTATTTTCTGAGTATCCTGCCGGTTTGTTTTCATTACCGGCATAGACCCTGAAAAGCGAAAAATCGCCTGTATGGCGTGGCCAGACCCAGTTATCCGTCTCTCCTCCGAATTTCCCTATAGCTGATGGAGGAGCCCCGACAAAGCGGATATCATTAAATGTTTCATATACAAGAAGAAAATACTGATTACCCATATAAAATGGTCTGATGCTTGCAGTATAATGAGTACCAGCAACAGCATCCCTTCTTATTTCTTCAGAATTTGAGTCAAGTACTTTTTCTCTCGATTTATCATCCATATCATCACTTGTTCCCCTCAGCATTTTTTCAGTAACATCCTCCATCCTCTTGAGAAAAGTGACAAAGAGACCCGGACAGGGAATTTCTTCCTTGCGCGACATTGCCCAGAATCCATTGGCCAGGTAATCATTTTCGACAGTTGAAAGTCGTTGAATATGACCATAGCCGCAATGATGATTTGTTATAAGTAATCCGTCGGGTGAGATCATCGCTCCCGTACAACCGCCCCCGAATAAAAGAACTGCATCCTTCATACACGCTTTATTAACACTGTAAATATCATCTGCAGAGAGCCGGAATCCTTTTTCCTGCATCAGTTTGATATTATACTTTTCAATCAGCATTGGGATCCACATTCCTTCATCGGGCAGCGTGAATGCGGGTATACAAAATGATACATAAAGGAAAATTGATATCAGAATTTGTTTCTTCATAGAAAATTTAGTCGGTTTAATTTATTAATATTCATATCATGCTTTTCGTAAAATCAAGTAATTCCCGGTAAAGCATCTGAACAGGAAGACCTACAACATTGAAATATGAGCCCTCAATACGGGTGCAGGCTGCCAGACCTATCCATTCCTGGATGCCATAGGCTCCGGCTTTATCGTAAGGTTTGAAATTATCAATATAGAAAGTGATCTCTTCCGGGGTCAGCGGGCCGAAAGTAACAAAGGTTGTTTCGGAGAATGTCCTTTCTTTAAACTGCGATAATAATGTCACGCCTGTTATAACTTCATGGGTGTTATCAGAAAGGATCCTGATCATTTCAAGCGCCTCATCCTTTCCGGATGGTTTTCCAAGTACCCTACCGTTACACCAGACTATTGTATCGGCAGTTATAATAATTTCATTTCTCTCAATATCATTTTTCCACAGGTTTGCTTTCTCCCTGGAAAGGTATTCAGCTATTTCGTTTTTTTTAAGATTTTCCGGAAAAGTTTCAGAATACTCCCTGGTTACAACTTCAAAATCAAGTCCAAGTTCTTCCAGCAGCTGTCTGCGCCTCGGGGATCCTGATGCCAGAGTGATCCTGGACCTCTTCAGATGATCATTCAGGATCTTCATAAGAGGTTCCAGGTAATCATTGCCTTAACAACAACCGAATAAAGGATTCCTGCAAGCATTATGAGTTTCATGGCACCTGAGGCAATGTGCAATTGTTTTTTCCCGGGGCTTTTAATAAGTCTGTAAATGACAAACAACATGGGGATTACAATAGCTGCTGAAATATATATGAGAGTTATCCTGTCATTAATAAAAAAACGCCATACAATGAATAATGAACCTATTGTAATTATAATTAAGCTGATAGAGATTATCCTTGAAGCCCTGATCCCGGTTATCACGGGAAGAGTGTTACGTCCGTAAGCAGCATCTCCTTTAAAATCTTCAATATCCTTTATTATTTCGCGGATCAGAGTAGTGAGGAAAGCAAAAAGAGAAAAGCCGCCGGCCCAGTAGAAAAGGAACTTAAGGTCAGGGAGTTCAATTGCATATACCGAATAATATCTGTAGAGTGCTGCCCATTCGAATATAACTGCAAGGACGGGAACAAGGGCTGTAAGTATCGCAACGAGAAGATTCCCGATCAGGAACTGTCTTTTATAGCTTGCCGAATAGAAATAAAGTAACCCTGATACAAGCATAAAAATAATTCCGAACCAGAATGATCCCGTTCTGGCTGAAACATAAAAACCGGCAGCTACACCTGCAATATTAAGGATTGAATGCCATAACATTGCCTTTCGCCGGGGGATCCTGGTTCCGACAATTACTTCTCCCTTGTTTATCAGATCGGTGCGTATGTCGAAATAATCATTTATCACATATCCGCCTGCCGTGATACAAACTGTGGCAAAAACAAGTATCAGAAAGTCAAACAGGGGCAGCTGAAGAACCATTGGGATCTCTTCCCCCGATCCCTTAAGAAGTATCACTCCGATCCTGCTGATAAGTGGTTCGACTATGGCATAACGAATCAGAACCATAGTAAGTATAACCATGAGAAGATTCTGCCACCTTATGAGCTTTAAAATATACTGCATATTACCAGGAAAATGCTTCTGAATCCATCCAGTTGTTGTGCAGTCTCAGAACCTGTTCAATAACATCCCGAACACAACCGGCTCCTCCTGCCTTATCGGAGATATAAACTGCTACCTGCTTTATTTCGCTGTCGGCATCTGACGGACATACGGGCACACCGGCTAGCTTCATCACCTCATAATCAGGTATATCATCCCCCATAAAAAGGATCTCGGAATCATCAAGACGGAATTTCTTCTTAAAGTTTTCATAATGTTCTGCCTTTGACCTGCTGTTAAGATATACATCTGTAATTCCCAGCGATTTAAGTCTTTTCAGATACTCTTTCGAATTACTTCCGGAAATTATACCGACATGATAACCCTTCTTTACAGCAAGCTGAAGTGCATAACCGTCTCTCAGGTTGACAGTTCTGTTGGGAATACCGAATGTGTTCAGTGAAATGGTCTGAAGTGACAATACGCCGTCAATATCGAAAACGAATGCTTTGATCTTTGAAAGACCTTCCTTATAATTTGACATCCTGAGTAAATTTTATATAAGCTCCGCCACCCTGCCAGTCCCCGCAAAAGATAGATTATAACTGATCATGGGAATCCTTACTTTTTCCCGTAGAGATAAGATTTCAGCTCTGTAACGTTAATATTATAGACCTTATAGTAATAGGAATAATATGAAGAACTGCTTGAATTCATCATATATGTACATTCCCAGTAGAGGTCACCTGACAGGATTATCTGGTCATCACCGGCAAGTTCTTTGAATTTGGGGTACATTTCTCCCGGATTGCAGAAGTAATATGTATCATAGTAGTATCCGTTTGAAATTGTAAAGTAAGCCGAAGCGCCATCTGCACTGTAAATGATCTGTGAGCGGTCCATCAGCTCATTGGTCATTGAACGCAGTATATCTCCGTCGCAGCCGCATTTGACCTGTTTTTTGCAACCAGACCAGGAGAATACGGGGAGGATGAATATCAGAACTACCAGTATTTTACGAAATATAAAGAGCTTCATATAAGATTACCTGTTTATTGTCAATATCATAAACATGCAAATTAAGGCTTTATTTCGTTTATAACAAAAAAAAAGCCGTCAAAGCATATAATGACGGCTTAATATTATGATATGACAACTTATGCCTGGGCAGTAGGTCCTCCAAAACTAAGAGGCATCACAGGTCCTGATCCCTTTGCTTCCCTGATCGGGCCATGCACGGTTTCATATTTAGCTATATTATCCTGCAGTGCAGCAACAAGTCGCTTTGCGTGTTCAGGTGTCAGGATTATTCTGGATTTAACCTGTGCTTTTGGTATACCCGGCATTATCCTTACAAAATCAACAACAAATTCCGAAGGGGAATGTGTTATTACTGCAAGATTTGAATAAATGCCCTGGGCAACTTCTTCATTAAGCTCAATGCTTATCTGGTTTGGATCCCTGTTTTCTGACATATTACAGAATTAATTTAAAGATTAGTGTCGGTTTCAGGGCCTGATTCCTGATCAACACCAACAAGGTTTTCAAATTCATCAAGTGAACCTACAATAATACTGTTGTATTCGCGCTGGCCTGTTCCGGCAGGTATCAGGTGACCTACAATAACATTTTCTTTCAGACCTTCGAGCTTGTCTACTTTCCCAAGTATTGCCGCTTCATTAAGAACCTTTGTCGTTTCCTGGAAGGAAGCTGCCGAGAAGAAACTGTTTGTCTGAAGAGCAGCCCTTGTAATACCCTGAAGTACCTGGCTCGATGTAGCAGGAACAGCATCCCTGGCATCAACAACTTTCAAATCTTTTCTCTTAAGTATTGAGTTCTCATCCCTTAGTTTACGGGCAGTGATTATCATACCGGGGCGGAGTGTCTGTGAATCACCGCTATCCAGTACAACCTTCTTACCATATATCCAGTCATTCTCATCCATGAACTCAAGCTTGTCAACAATTTGTCTCTCAAGGAATTTTGTATCACCCGGGTCAACAATCTCAACTTTACGCATCATCTGACGGACAATGATCTCAAAGTGCTTGTCATTGATCTTCACACCCTGAAGACGGTATACTTCCTGGATCTCATTTACAATATATTCCTGAACCTTTGTCGGGCCCTTGATAGCAAGAATGTCGGAAGGAGTTATAGCTCCGTCGGACAACGGTATACCGGCCTTTACATAATCATTTTCCTGTACAAGGATCTGCTTTGAAAGCGGAACAAGATATTTTTTAATCTCGTCTGTCTTCGATTTAATGCTTATCTCCCTGTTACCTCTTTTTATCTTTCCGAATGTGACTTCTCCGTCAATTTCCGAAACTATTGCCGGATTTGAAGGATTACGTGCTTCGAAGAGTTCTGTTACGCGCGGCAGACCACCGGTTATATCACCCGATTTTCCGACTGCACGCGGAATCTTGGCGAGTACTTCCCCGGCTTCAACCATCTTGTTTGTTTCAACCACAAGGTGAGCTCCCACAGGAAGGTTATATACCCTCAGTTCATCTCCTTTCGGTGATAATATTTTTATAGCCGGGTTCTTTGTCTTATCCCTGCTCTCTATAATAACTTTCTCTTTAAAGCCTGTCTGTTCGTCAGATTCCTCACGGAAAGTAACACCTTCAATAAGATATTCATAACCGATCTTACCTCCCAGTTCTGAAATGATCACAGCATTGAAAGGATCCCATTCGCAGATCAGCTTCCCTTTTTCAACTTCTTGTCCGGGTTTAATGTAAAGCTTTGAACCATAAGGTATTGTATGAGTTGTCAATGCAATCCCGGTTTTCTTGTCGATGATCCTTAGTTCAGCCAGACGACCGATAACTATATCAATATTACCTTTTTCCTGGTCTTTCTTAGGCACCGAACGCAGTTCTTCAATTTCTGCAATACCGGCATAACGGGCAACAAGTCTTGATTCAGTTGTAATATTTGATGCAGTCCCTCCCACGTGGAAAGTACGAAGGGTAAGCTGGGTTCCCGGTTCACCGATACTCTGGGCAGCTATCACACCGACAGCCTCGCCTTTCTGAACCATATGACTTGTGGCAAGGTTACGTCCATAACATTTTGCACAAACGCCTTTCTTTGATTCACAGGTCAGAACCGAACGTATCTCCACCTGTTCAATCGGGGAATCTTCGATCCTCAGAGCCAGCTCCTCTGTGAGCTCCTGCCCTGCTTCGACAATAAGTTCTCCGGTAAGCGGATGAAATACATTATGAACAGTTGTACGGCCAAGTATCCTTTCGAATAATGATTCTACAACCTCTTCATTCTTTTTGATTGCTGTTGCAACAAGTCCCCTTAATGTTCCGCAGTCCTCCTCATTAATAATAACGTCCTGCGACACGTCGACAAGGCGTCGTGTAAGATAACCGGCATCAGCTGTTTTGAGAGCTGTATCGGCAAGTCCCTTACGGGCTCCGTGAGTTGATATGAAGTATTCAAGAACTGACAGTCCCTCCTTGAAGTTAGACAGGATAGGGTTTTCAATGATCTCAGAACCTGTTGCTCCTGATTTCTGGGGTTTTGCCATAAGGCCTCTCATGCCTGAGAGCTGACGGATCTGTTCCTTTGAACCTCTTGCTCCGGAGTCTAACATCATGTAAACCGAATTGAAACCCTGTTTATCGTTCGAAAGTTGTTTCATCAACGACTGGGTCAGCCTTGCATTAACATGTGTCCAGATGTCAATTATCTGATTATAGCGCTCATTATTTGTAATGAATCCCATACTATAGTTACTGAGCACTTCTTCAACCTGATCATACCCTTCAGTAACGAACTTAGTTTTCTCTTCAGGAATGATAACATCATCAAGGTTGAATGAAAGTCCGCCCTTGAATGCTGAATTGAATCCGAGGTTTTTGATTGAATCCAGGAAGTCGGCTGTTTTTGCCATCCCCGAGAGCTTCAGTACTTTACCGATAATATCCCTGAGTGATTTCTTGGTAAGTAATTCATTTATATATCCAACCTCTTCGGGAACATATTGATTAAAAATGACCCTGCCGACAGTTGTTTCAATGATATGCTGAACAAACTGTCCGTCAACGCGGTCTTTAACCTTCACCTTAACTATTGCATGAAGATCAACCTTCCCTTCATTGTATGCAATGTTCACCTCAGCCGGTGAATAGAAAGTAAGTCCTTCTCCCCTGACTTTTTCGTTTTCTGAGCTTTTCTTTCCCTTTGTGATATAATAGAGTCCGAGTACCATATCCTGAGATGGAACGGTTATTGGTGCACCATTAGCAGGATTGAGGATATTATGAGAAGCCAGCATAAGCATCTGTGCTTCAAGTATTGCACTGTTACCAAGGGGAAGATGAACAGCCATCTGGTCACCGTCAAAGTCGGCGTTAAACGCTGTACAGACCAAAGGATGCAGCTGTATAGCCTTACCTTCAATAAGCTTGGGCTGGAATGCCTGGATACCAAGTCTGTGAAGTGTCGGAGCACGGTTAAGCATTACAGGATGTCCCTTGAGGACATTTTCCAGGATATCCCAGACGACAGGATCCTTTCTGTCGACGATCTTTTTTGCCGATTTGACTGTTTTTACAATACCGCGTTCAATAAGCTTACGGATTATGAATGGCTTGTAAAGTTCTGCTGCCATATCTTTTGGCAATCCGCATTCGTGAAGGTTGAGCTCGGGACCGACAACGATTACTGAACGGGCGGAATAATCAACCCTTTTACCCAGGAGGTTCTGACGGAACCTTCCCTGTTTACCCTTCAGGCTGTCGCTTAATGATTTAAGCGGCCGGTTGGCATCAGTCTTAACAGCATTTGCTTTTCGCGAATTATCAAAAAGCGAATCGACAGCTTCCTGAAGCATTCTTTTCTCATTACGAAGAATAACTTCCGGGGCTTTTATCTCAATAAGTCTTTTTAAACGGTTATTCCTTATAATAACTCTCCTGTAGAGATCATTCAGGTCACTTGTGGCAAAACGTCCTCCGTCAAGCGGAACAAGCGGCCTCAGTTCAGGGGGAATAACTGGGACGACCTTTATTATCATCCATTCAGGTTTGTTAACATTCTTTGAATCCCTGAATGCTTCCACAACCTGAAGCCGTTTCAGCGCTTCATTTTTTCGCTGCTGTGATGTTTCAATATTCGCCTGATGACGAAGTGAATAGGACATTTCATCGAGGTCGATACGCGACAGGAGCTTGTGAAGTGCTTCAGCGCCCATGTCTGCTACAAACTTATCAGGATGATTATCTTCGAGATACTGGTTCTCCTTTGGCAGTGACTCAATTATCTCCAGATATTCCTCTTCGGTGAGGAAACTGAGATATTTGACCCCGTCGGCTTCCTTGATACCCGGATTGATCACAACATATCTCTCATAATAGATTATCGAATCGAGCTTTTTTGTTGGAAGGCCCAGGAGGTAACCAATTTTATTGGGAAGCGATCTGAAGTACCAGATATGGGCCACGGGAACAACAAGTGATATATGTCCCATTCTTTCGCGCCTTACCTTCTTTTCTGTAACCTCAACACCGCAACGGTCGCATACAATACCTTTGTAACGTATTCTTTTATATTTACCGCAATGACATTCATAATCCTTTACCGGGCCAAAGATCCTTTCGCAGAATAATCCATCGCGTTCGGGTTTGTATGTCCGGTAGTTAATTGTTTCCGGTTTCAGCACTTCACCGCTTGAACGGTCAAGTATCTCTTCCGGAGAAGCAAGGCCTATTGAAATCTTTGAGTAACTTGTTTTTGTTTTGTTATCTCTTCTGAATGACATATACTGATTTTTTTAATTCAAATGATTTAAATAACTCAAATACCGGGGAATTAATCGAGTATTATACTCAATCCAAGTCCTCTGAGTTCATGCAGAAGCACATTCAGTGATTCGGGGATCCCTGCCTGGGGCATGGGTTCGCCCTTCACTATTGCCTCATAAGCTTTAGCACGGCCAATAACGTCGTCGGATTTTATTGTAAGTATTTCCTGAAGGATATGAGCGGCTCCGAAAGCTTCGAGAGCCCATACTTCCATTTCACCGAAACGTTGACCTCCGAACTGTGCTTTACCACCCAGAGGTTGCTGGGTAATAAGAGAATACGGTCCGATTGAACGTGCATGCATCTTGTCATCAACCATATGACCAAGCTTCAGCATATAGATAACTCCCACTGTTGCCGGCTGGTCGAACCTTTCACCGGTTCCGCCATCATACAAATAGGTCTTACCATATTTCGGAAGGCCTGCTTTTTCAGTATATTCGGTTATCTGATCGATAGTGGCGCCATCAAAGATCGGGGTGGCAAAATTCATTCCGAGCTTCTGACCTGCCCAGCCAAGAACTGTTTCATAGATCTGGCCAAGGTTCATTCTCGAAGGCACACCCAGAGGATTAAGAACAATATCCACCGGTGTTCCGTCTTCAAGGAAAGGCATATCCTCAGCCCTGACTATCTTGGCCACAATACCTTTGTTCCCGTGGCGTCCGGCCATCTTATCACCAACCTTCACTTTTCTCTTCTTGGCGATATAAACCTTAGCCAGACGAACAATACCTGCAGGTAGTTCGTCGCCGATTGTTATGTTATATTTCCTGCGCTTGTAAATACCGTCAATCTCCTTGTACTTGATAATGTAGTTATGAAGGAGCTGCTTTATGCTGTCGTTTTTCTTCTTATCTGTGGTCCATTTGTTGGGATTGATATTAAGAAAATCGATTTCCTGAAGCTGTTTGAGGGTAAACTTGCTGCCTTTCGGAATTATATCAACATTAAGATAATCCTTTACTCCCTGTGATGTCTTTCCATTTACCAGGATGAAAAGCTTATCAACAAGTCTGGCCTTAAGTTCTTCAATACTCCTGTTGAATTCATTCTCGATCTTGTCGAGCATCGGTTTTTCAACAGCTTTGGCTTTTCTGTCCTTGATTGCACGTGTGAAGAGTTTTTTGTCTATAACCACACCTTCAAGAGAAGGACCTGCCTTAAGTGAAGCATCTTTTACGTCACCTGCTTTATCACCGAAGATTGCCCGAAGCAGTTTTTCCTCGGGTGAGGGATCGGATTCACCTTTTGGCGTTATTTTTCCTATCAGGATATCTCCCGGCCGGATATGTGCACCAATACGGATGAGTCCGTTCTCATCAAGGTTCTTTGTAGCTTCCTCACTTACATTCGGGATATCTGAAGTCAGTTCCTCAAGTCCCCGCTTGGTATCACGAACCTCAAGGAGATATTCGTCAATATGTACCGAGGTGAACATATCTTCCTGGACAACCTTTTCAGAGATCACTATTGCATCCTCAAAATTATACCCTTTCCACGGCATGAATGCCACTTTAAGGTTCCTTCCTAGAGCCAGTTCGCCGTTCTTTGTACCATATCCTTCAGTAAGGACCTGCCCTTTCTTCACTTTTTCTCCCTTCTTTACAACAGGGATAAGGTTGATACAGGTGTTCTGATTTGTTTTCTTATATTTTGGAAGTACATACCGTTTGATATCATCATCGAAGCTTACAAACTTCTCTTCATCAGTCCTGGTATATCTTATAACGATCTCGTTCGAATCTACAAATTCAACTACTCCGTCGCCTTCTGCAACAAACAATATACGGCTGTCTTTGATTACAGTTGTTTCGAGGCCTGTTCCGACGATTGTTGCCTCAGGGTTAATAAGCGGGACTGCCTGGCGCATCATGTTTGACCCCATAAGCGCTCTGTTGGCGTCATCATGTTCCAGGAAGGGGATAAGTGATGCTGCTATTGAAGCGATCTGGTTTGGAGCAACGTCCATAAGATCGACTTTTGCGATCTCCTCGAAAGGGTAATCAGCTTCGTATCTGCATTTAACCCTCGGGGCTTCAAAAAATCCGTCTTTCTGTACCGGAGCATTAGCCTGGGCGATCATCTTCTCCTCTTCCTCTTCGGCGCTCAGCCATACTATTCCCTCATTTGAAAAATCGACCTTAGCCTCATTGACCTTCAGATAGGGTGTTTCGATGAAACCCAGTTCATTGATCCTTGCATATACGCAAAGTGATGAAATAAGTCCGATATTCGGGCCTTCGGGTGTCTCTATCGGGCAAAGCCGGCCATAGTGAGTATAGTGAACGTCCCTGACCTCAAATCCTGCTCTTTCGCGGGAAAGACCGCCGGGTCCGAGGGCTGACATACGACGTTTATGCGTCATCTCAGCCAGAGGATTGGTCTGGTCCATGAATTGCGAAAGCTGGTTTGTTCCGAAGAATGAGTTAATTACTGATGAAAGTGTTTTTGAGTTGATGAGATCCACCGGAGTGAATACTTCATTATCCCTCACATTCATCCTCTCACGTATTGTACGTGCCATACGGGCCAGACCGACACCGAACTGGGCATAGAGTTGTTCTCCCACTGTTCTGACACGCCTGTTGCTCAGGTGGTCAATATCGTCAACATCGGTTTTGGCGTTTATAAGTTCTATCAGGTATCCGATAATCTTTATTATATCCTCTCTTGTAAGGATCTTGACACCCATATCGGTTTCAAGTCCGAGTTTCTTGTTGATCCTGTAACGGCCTACTTCTCCAAGGTCATACCTTTTATCGGAGAAGAAAAGTTTCTCAATGACGTCGCGTGCAGTCGCCTCATCCGGCGGTTCAGCATTACGCAGCTGGCGGTAAATATAAAGGACAGCTTCTTTTTCGGAGTTACACGGATCTTTCTGAAGAGTATTGTATATTATTGCAAAATCAGACAGGGAGGAATCATCCTTATGAAGGAGGATTGTTTTTGCTCCGGAATCAACGATCATATCAACATGTTCCTGTTCGATCGCTGTTTCCCTGTCGAGGATAACCTCATTTCTTTCTATTGAAACCACCTCACCTGTGTCCTCATCAACAAAGTCTTCGACCCAGGTCCTGAGAACCCTTGCTGCAAGTCGGCGTCCTACCAGTTTCTTGACATTTGTTTTGGATACTTTATGTTCCTCCGCGAGGTTGAAGATCTCAAGTATTTGCTTATCGCTTTCGAAGCCGATAGCCCTGAGAAGGGTTGTAACCGGTAATTTCTTCTTCCTGTCAATATAAGCATACATCACATTATTGATGTCGGTCGCAAATTCTATCCACGATCCCTTAAACGGGATAATTCGTGCTGAATAGAGCTTTGTTCCGTTTGCATGGATGCTCTGGCCGAAAAAGACACCGGGAGAGCGGTGTAACTGTGAAACCACGACTCTTTCTGCCCCGTTGATGACGAAAGTTGCACGATCAGTCATATAGGGCACTGTTCCGAGATAAACATCCTGAATAACGGTATCGAAATCCTCATGTTCCGGATCGGTACAGTAGAGTTTCAGCTTTGCTTTCAGCGGAACACTGTATGTCAATCCGCGTTCAATACATTCTTCAATGGTGTATCGGGGCGGATCGATGTAATAATCTAAAAATTCAAGGACAAAATTGTTCCTTGTGTCGGTTATGGGAAAATTTTCAGTAAATACTTTGTAAAGTCCTTCCTTTTTCCTGTTCTCGGGAGTTGTTCCAAGCTGGAAGAACTCACCGAAGGATTTTAACTGAACTTCCAGGAAATCAGGGTATTCAAGCTGACTTTTCCTGGATGAAAAACTTATTCTTTCGGTATTTTTTGAAGACATTTATAACAAGATTAAGTGAACTTATAATTTAAAAGAACGAAAGGTTTAGTTCCGCCTGATGACGGAACTAAACCTATAACCCGGCTATGAGGTATGACTTATTTAAGTTCAACTTCAGCTCCTGCGTCAACCAATTTGTTTTTAATAGATTCTGCTTCTTCTTTTGAAACACCTTCCTTAACAGGGCCCGGAGCAGCGTCAACAACAGCTTTAGCTTCTTTCAGTCCCAGTCCGGTGATGTCCTTAACAAGTTTAACGATCTGTAATTTCTGTCCTCCGGCGCTGGTGAGAATAACATCGAATGTTGATTTTTCAACAACTTCAGGTGCTTCGGCGCCTGCTGCGGGACCAGCAACTGCTACAGCTGTAGCAGCCGGTTCAATTCCATACTCATCTTTAAGTATTTTCGCCAGTTCATTTACTTCTTTAACAGACAGGTTAACCAGTTCTTCTGCAAATTTCTTAAGATCTGCCATTTTTTATTGGATTTAAATTTGATTATACATTAATTATTGTTCTCTTTTTGATAGTGTTTCAAGAACACCATGAATTTTATTTCCGCCTGATTGAAGGGCTGATATAACGTTCCGGGCAGGTGACTGAAGAAGGAGGATAACATCTCCGATCAGTTCCTTTTTAGTCTTGACAGCGATAAGTGCATCGAGCATATTATCGCCAACATAGATTGATTCCTGAACGTAAGCGCCTTTAAGGACAGGCTTATCATGTTTTCTCCGGAACTCCCTGATAAGTTTTGCAGGGGTATTCCCGGTATTTGCGAACATGATGGACGTAGTACCTTTCAGAACCGGATAGAGTTCCTCAAAGTTATTTCCAGACTGTTCAAATGCTCTTTTAAGGAGAGTGTTTTTCACGACAATAAGTTTGATATCGTTCTCAAAACACTTTCTCCTGAGGTCACTTGTAACAGCTGCATTCAGTTCCGCAGTATCAGTCAGGTAAAAGTGGCTGTACTCTTTTAATCTTTCAGTAAGGCTGTCTATGATAGCATTTTTTTCTTCCCGTCTCATAATTTCATCCGAGTTTTAACATACAGTTTAATCATCAAGACCTTTAGGATCTACCTTAATACCAGGGCTCATTGTACTTGAAAGGAAGAGGCTACGTATGTAGGTTCCTTTAGCAGCAGCCGGTTTAAGTTTATTTACCATTGAGATAAACTCTTTGGCGTTCTCGGCGATCTTTTCAGGCTCAAATGAGACTTTTGCAACAGAGGCATGAATGATTCCGCTTTTATCGACTTTGAAATCGATCTTACCCTGTTTCACTTCCTTTACAGCTTTACCAATTTCCATAGTAACAGTTCCACTCTTAGGATTAGGCATCAGTCCGCGGGGACCGAGTATCCTACCCAGCTGACCCACTTTTCCCATCACGGATGGCATGGTTATTATTACATCCACGTCAGTCCAGCCACCTTTGATCTTTTCGATATAATCTTCGAGACCAATGTAATCGGCACCGGCTTCCTGTGCTTCGTTTGCCTTATCGGGGGTACAGAGCACGAGAACACGTGTCTCTTTTCCTGTTCCGTGGGGCAGCGAAACAACGCCGCGAACCATCTGGTTGGATTTTCTGGGATCAATACCTAACCTTACATCCAGATCTATGGAAGCATCAAATTTTGTAGTGGTCATTTCTTTGACCAGAACGGATGCTTCTTTCAACGTATAGAGCTTGTCCTTTTCAATTTTCTCAAGGGCAAGCTTACGGTTTTTGGTAAGTTTAGTCATTTCTCTTTAATTAATTTTTACCGGGGCATCTCCTTTTATTGATATCCCCATACTTCTTGCGGTCCCGGCTACCATCTTAACAGCCGACTCGATTGTAAAACAATTCAAGTCTTCCATCTTTTCCTGGGCAATTACCTTAACCTGGTCCCATGTAACCTGCGCTATTTTCTCCCTGTTAGGTTCTTTTGAACCTTTCTTCGATTTAGCGACTTCCAGCAACTGAACAGCCACCGGTGGTGTTTTTGTTACAAAATCAAATGTCTTGTCAACATAAACTGTGATCACTACCGGTATAACTTTTCCCGCTTTATCCTGGGTCCTGGCGTTAAATTGCTTGCAGAAATCCATGATGTTAACGCCTTTCGAGCCTAAAGCAGGCCCTACAGGCGGTGATGGATTAGCTCCTCCGCCACGAATCTGTAACTTAATAAGTCCAGCAACTTCTTTTGCCATAATTTAAAATTTGCGTGTTTATTGCGAGAATTTGACAGCTATTCAGGAAGCATTATATTATTATAACCGTCAATATCTTCTGTTAATTTTCCTTTTCCACCTGCATAAAACTAAGCTCAAGAGGTGTTTTCCGGCCAAATATCTTGACCATCACCTTGAGCTTTTTCTTTTCTTCATTCACTTCTTCTATTATTCCCGTAAAGCTGTTAAACGGGCCATCGATCACTTTCACGGATTCACCCACAAAGAAGGGGACGTTCAGTTCCTCGTCGCTGGCATTCAGTTCATCAACCTTACCGAGTATCCTGTTTATTTCAGATTTCCTTAGAGGAACAGGTTCTCCTTCCTGGGAACCAAGGAACCCTATTACATTCGGAACGTTTCTCAGCATGTGAGGTATTTCGCCGACAAGAACGGCTTCAATAAGAACATATCCAGGAAAGAAAGTTCTTTCCTTGCTTATTTTCTTACCTGATCTGATCTGATAAACTTTTTCGGTCGGAATAAGTACCTGTGAGATTAACTCTTCAAGTTTAAGCCGTGTGATTTCGCTTTCGATATACTCTTTCACCTTCTTTTCCTTCCCCCCGATTGCCCGAAGCACATACCACTTCTTTATATTCTCATCCATCTGAAGAGATCTTCCTTTAGTATAATAAACTGTAAACAAATTCCATTATCCTGCTGAATCCCATATCCATCAGTGCGACGATCACGGCAAAGATCAGAGCAGCCACCATTACAAGAGCGGAGCTGTTCTGGAGTTCACCCCAGGTAGGCCATGTTACTTTATGTACCAGTTCCGTGTAAGATTCCCGAAAATATCCTTTTATATCCATTGTTCCTTTATATTAGCACGGGAGGAGAGACTCGAACTCCCGACACCTGGTTTTGGAGACCAGTGCTCTACCAACTGAGCTACACCCGTATCCTCTTTATTGAAACGCAATGCATCGCGTTTTTCCATTGTGGAAGCGCAATGCATTGCGCTTTTACTATCAAGCAATGATCTCCGTTACTGCACCGGCACCGACAGTTCTTCCGCCTTCACGGATTGCGAACCTCAGTCCGACATTGATAGCAACCGGATAAATAAGATCAACAGTAATGGTGACATTATCACCCGGCATTACCATTTCGGTACCTTCCGGAAGAGTGATCTCACCTGTTATATCAAGAGTTCTGATATAGAACTGCGGGCGGTATTTATTATGGAACGGCGTATGACGTCCACCCTCTTCTTTCTTAAGTACATAAATTTCAGCCTTAAGTTTTGTATGAGGAGTAATTGAACCCGGTTTTGCAAGAACCATACCTCTTTTAATCTCTTTCTTATCAACACCACGAAGGAGAAGACCTACGTTATCACCTGCTTCACCCCTGTCGAGGATCTTACGGAACATTTCAACACCTGTACAGACTGTTTTGCGTTTTTCTGCACCAAGACCGATCATTTCAAGTTCATCACCGGTTAATACAACACCTGTTTCAATACGGCCTGTTGCAACAGTACCTCTTCCAGTGATCGAGAACACGTCTTCAACGGGCATAAGGAAAGGTTTCTCGTTTTCGCGGGGAGGAATCGGAATATATGAGTCTACAGCATCCATCAGCTCAACAACTTTATCTTCCCATTTTGCTTCACCATGCATTGCACCGAGAGCTGATCCGCGGATAACAGGAGCATTATCACCGTCAAATTTATAGAAGTTAAGAAGTTCGCGTACTTCCATTTCAACCAGGTCGAGAAGTTCTCCGTCATCAACCAGGTCAACCTTATTCATGAATACTAGCACTTTCGGTACGTTTACCTGATGTGCAAGCAGAATATGTTCACGTGTCTGTGGCATAGGACCGTCAGTTGCTGCAACAACGAGTATAGCGCCGTCCATCTGTGCCGCACCTGTAACCATGTTCTTGATATAGTCAGCATGTCCCGGACAATCAACATGTGCATAGTGCCGTGCTGCTGTCTGATATTCAACATGTGATGTGTTGATTGTAATACCCCTTTCCTTTTCTTCGGGAGCATTATCGATAGAATCAAAATCCCTTATATCAGAGAGACCTTTTTTGTGCAGAACCATGGTTATTGCTGCCGTAAGGGTAGTCTTACCATGATCAATGTGACCGATAGTACCAATATTCACATGAGGTTTCGACCTGTCAAATTTTTCTTTTGCCATAACTCCAAGCTTATTAAATTTAGTTTATCTGTAATCAATTATAATTTTTATTTCCTGATTGAGCCGGAGAGGGGAATTGAACCCCTGACCCCTTCCTTACCAAGGAAGTGCTC
>CAZWUB010000054.1:19685-21883 GCA_964637415.1 uncultured Rikenellaceae bacterium | reverse complement strand
TACGGATCGCTCGGGAACGGAAATGTCGGCTCATATATTTACCAGGAGCAGTTCTCAATTTCACAGTCAACAAATATTCTCAGGGGTCAGCTTCCACAGTATACAAGGAATCCGGCTGTTCTGCCTGATGGTATAACATGGGAAACTTCGACAACGGCAAACTTCGGACTCGACTTCTCAATGTTGTCCGACAGGTTACGGTTTACAGGTGATACATATATAAGGAATACAACCGATATGTTCACAATCGGTGTTACACTTCCTGCACTTTTCGGAGCTACAGCACCCAAAGGGAACTATGCAGATCTTCAGACAAAAGGTTGGGAGACTTCATTGACGTGGAGGGATAATGCTGAAATCGCATCAAAACCATTTAATTATAATGTAAGGTTCACCCTTGCAGATAATAAGTCAGTAATCAAGAAATACAACAATCCCAACAAACTTCTTTCCGATTATTATGTCGGACAGGTAATAGGTGAAATCTGGGGTTATGAAACTGAAGGTTTTTTCATCGATGATGAGGACGTTGCCAGTCATGCAAAACAGAGTCCCCAGATGAGGGCATCACCAACCAGCGTATGGTATGCCGGCGACATTAAACTGAAAGATCTTAATAATGACGGGTTTGTGAACGTAGGCACGAACAGGGTCTCTGATCCTGGTGACAGAAAAATTATTGGTAACAAATCACCACGGTTCGTTTACGGGATCAATCTTGGGGCTGACTGGAATAATATCTTCATTTCGACATTTTTCGAAGGAGTCATGAAGCAGGACTGGTACCCGAGTACTGAGGCTGAATATTTCTGGGGCCAGTATAACAGGCCGTACAATAATATTCCGCTCTGGCATCTTGGGAATATGTGGACACCTGATAATACAGATGCCTATCTTCCACGAACTATGTCACGTGCTGCTTCCAACGCAACTTCAAGGGAGCTGGGTGTTGCCCAGACAAAATATTTGCAGAATGTGGCTTATATCAGATTAAAAAATATTCAGGTAGGCTATGATCTTCCCAAAAATCTGATCTCAAAGATCGGGATCAACAACCTGAGGGTTTATGTATCAGGCGAAGATATATGGTCCTGGTCACCACTTTATAAGATAGTTGGCAAAGGCCATATGGATGTCGGGAACATTGGTCCCAGGGATCAGGTTATTCGCCCGGGAGCAGGAGCAGACGGATTTAACTATCCTATCATGAAGAGCTTTACTTTCGGATTATCAATAGGAATATAATTTTAAAACAGTAAAGATATGAAAACAAAATATTTATGGTTTGTTCTTTTAATGCTTCTGATTGCCGGTTGCGAAAAGGAGCTTGAACAGACTCCATTATCGACAACATCACGGTCTGCGGTTTTCGGGAACAAGGAAGGACTGGAATTATATACAACATCATTCTATTCAATTTTGCCGGGAAGGACCACAAGCCTTGATGCCATGTCGGATTACCTGGCTGTAAAAGCAGTTCCCACGTTCATACAGGAAAACGCTTTTGCTCCCACGCTGAGCTCAGGCTGGACGTGGACCGATCTTCGTAACCTCAATTACTTCATAACAAACTGCAATGATCCTAAAGTAGCCCTGGCAGACAGGAAGCACTATTTAGGTATTGCAAAGTTCTTCAGGGCATATTTCTATTTTGATAAAGTCATCAGATTCGGAAATGTTCCATGGGTCAATAAACCTCTTGATGTTGCAGATACACTCATCTTATACGGAGGGAGGGATCCTCGGACACTTGTAATGGACTCTGTTCTTGCTGATATCAATTATGCCTGTGAGAATATCTCAATTACAAACGATGCAACACGCAGTACTGTAACAAAATATGTAGCTTATGCACTTAAATCGAGGATCTGTCTCTTTGAAGGCACATTCAGGAAATATCACACAGAACTGAATCTACAGGGAACTGCTGCATCCTGGCTTGCCAATGCGGAATCTGCTGCAAAGAAGGTTATGGATGAAGGTGGATACACAATATCTTCCACGGGAGGCTTAGGAAAATCCTACCGTACAGTGTTTACAAATGATGCACCGGTAGCCAGCGAGGTAATGCTTTCAGCAATTTCTGACCTTACCCTGAAAGTTCTGAATGATGCAAACTGGTATTGGACAAGTGGTACTTATGGCGCTAAGGCAAGCTTTATACGTACATTCATAAACACATACCTGAATATTGACGG
>CAZWUB010000054.1:0-19585 GCA_964637415.1 uncultured Rikenellaceae bacterium | reverse complement strand
AATTCAATAAGCATGTTCCGCTTTGCCGAGGTCCTGCTGAACTATGCAGAAGCAAAAGCTGAACTGGGAACACTCACAGCCGACGACTGGGCAAAAACAATCGGAGTACTCAGGGCAAGAGGAGGTATTACCGGCGGATTGACTGAATTGCCAACCGTTGCGGATCCTTATCTTATTGCAAACTACTTCCCGGGGATCACTGATCCGGTAATTCTGGAGGTAAGACGCGAAAGAGGAATTGAGCTATGCCTTGAAGGGTTCCGTTTTGCTGATATCCTCAGATGGAAAAGGGGAGAACTGATGCATATGGAATGGAACGGTTTCTATGTTCCTGAACTTGTAACCCCGATGGATCTCAATGAAGACGGGATACTGGATGTTGCTTTCTATCAGGGAACCAAACCAACTCCTGCTGTTTCGGGTGTGACCTATGTTGATGTTTCAGCTACAGTAAGCGGGAAAACAAATCCGCAGTTATTAAAAAATGGTACCAGCGGTGAACTCACCTGGATGAATAACATAACAAGGAAATGGGAGGATAAAATGTATTATTATCCAATCCCGGCAACAGATCTGATAACTAATCCGAATCTCGGACAGAATCCGGGCTGGTAGTTTGGAATTTTAGTTTTTCCCCCTTTGTGTCCCTTAGTGATTTCCTTCGTGCCCTTTGTGGTTAAGTAAACTACCCGTTTAACCACTAAGGACACAAAGGAAATCACAAAGGACACAAAGGACTTTTTCAATAGTCCCTAAACTATTTACCAAAGGAAAATTATTCTATGAGAAAAATTGTTGTTCCGGTTCTTGCTGTAGTTGTTGCTCTGATCACTTCAGCAACAGGATGCGAGAAAGACAAACCGGGAAGTGAAAATGGTTCATCACTGACAGTCAAAATATTAAGCTATAATGTCAAAAACTGCCAGGGCATGGATGGAGTTGTCAGCTACCAGAGAGTGGCTGATGTAATAAAACGTATCGATGCTGATGTAGTTGCGCTTCAGGAACTTGACAGTGCAACTGTGAGGAGTAAAGGTGTCGTAGTGCTTGATGAGCTTGCCAGGCTTACCGGTATGCACAAGACATACGGAGCCTCAATTGATTATCAGGGAGGTAAGTATGGGATCGGTATCCTGACAAAAGAAAAGCCGCTGAGCTGGAAACGCGTCCCGCTTCCCGGCAGGGAAGAGCCAAGGAGCCTGCTTGTTGTTGAGCTGAAGGATATTGTTTTCGGGTGTACACATTTCTCACTTACCGAGGAGGACAGACTTACATCGGCTTATATTGTAAGCAATTCCTTTAAGGAATACACAAAACCGGTCTTTATGGCCGGTGATCTGAATGCAGTTCCGGAATCTGCAGTGATAAAAAGCATTGAGAACTACTGGACAATTCTTACAAATACCTCTGCGCCCACAAGTCCCGCAAATAATCCGGCAAAATGCATTGATTATGTGTTAGGTCTGAAAGCTGAAGGGAAAACTTTCACAACAAAACAGACACTGGTGGAACAGGAGCCGGTTGCATCGGATCATCTTCCGGTTTGGGCAGAAATAAGTGTACAGTATTAGACCGGCTGATAAAATGAAAATTTAGGCTATTTTTATATTAATTTAGGCTATTTTTGATATTAATAAAGTACAGTCATATTTTCTTTTACAAACTAATTACTAACTCTTATGAAAAAACTTTTGTTATTGTTTTTGTTCCTGGCATCTACTGCGGTTTATGCACAGAGGGCAACAATAACCGGGACGGTCTCGGATGAGCAGGGGGCTCCTCTTACCGGGGCCACTGTCCAGGTGAAAGGCACAAACATGGGAACAATTACCGATATTGACGGGAAATTTTCCCTTGAGGTTCCCGGTCCGAATTCAATCCTTGTTTTCTCATTTGTGGGATATGTCCAGAGAGAATTACAGGTGCTGAACCAGACTGTTGTAAATATCACCCTCAGAGCGGATGTTACCGGTCTTGAGGAGGTTGTTGTTGTGGGGTACAGTACTCAGAAAAGGCTAAACCTTACCGCTGCTGTTGATCAGGTTACAAGTGAGGCTCTTGACAACAGATCTGTTCCAAATCTCACACAGGGACTTCAGGGAGTCTTGCCTAATCTGAATATAACACTTCTGGATGGAAGACCAAACCAGGCGCCAAATTTTAACATCAGGGGAACAACTTCGATCGGACAGGGAGGTAGTGCCCTTATTCTTATTGATGGTGTTGAAGGCGATCCCAGTATGCTGAATCCTAACGACATTGCAAGTGTATCAGTCCTTAAAGATGCTGCATCAGCATCAATCTATGGAGCAAGAGGAGCTTTCGGGGTTGTAATGATCACTACAAAAAATCCCGATAAAGGAAAAACAAGTGTTACTTATACAACCAACATTTCAACAAAAAAACCTGTTGCCTTACCCGATTTCGTTACTGACGGGTATACATGGGTATCTATGTTCGTGGCTGCATTCCTGAATGGTGATGGTTCTTTCCCTCAGAATATTAATAAAACCCAGAAAGTATCTCAGGCATACCTTGATGCTTTCAGGGCAAAAGTTGAATCAGGCCAACCCTATGACGAAGTGGAGATAAACCCTGTGAACGGTGAATATATCTATTACGGGAGCACCGACTGGTATGATCTGTTATATAAGAAAAACACCCTTGCCACTGAAAATAACCTGGCAATAACCGGAAGCGGTGAACGTACTTCTTATCTGATTTCAGGAAGATATATGAACCAGAACGGGCTCTTCCGCTATAATACAGACGATTATAGTATGAAAAACGTAAGGGCAAAGGGATCAATACAGGTATTCCCCTGGATGGAAATCACAAATAATGCCGATTATTCAGAAATGTTGTATCACGTACCCATGAATGTGGGCGAAGGCAGCGGAATATGGAGAAATATTGCCGATGAAGGCCATCCGAGTTCAGTCATGTTCAATCCCGACGGTACTTTGTCGATGTCATCGGTATATACCGTTGGAGATTACTGGTATAATAAAAACGGGATCGATACCAAAAGGCGCGTATTTAAAAATACAACCGGGATTGTTACAAGTTTTTTCGATGATAAATTCAGGATAAAAGGTGATTTTACCTTTCAGAACACTGATAATGACCAGTTCAGAAAGAGGGTACAGGTACCTTACAGCAATAAACCGGGTGCTATCGCATATGTCGGCACCAAGACAAACGATCTGACCTATGATCAGCGCTCAACACAGTATCTTGCCACAAACCTTTATACTGAGTATGAAAATACCTTCAGAGATGCACATTATCTGAAATTCATGATTGGCTATAACTATGAGCAATCAACTTATAATCGTCTCTATGTATTGAGGAATGGAATTATTTATGACGACGCCAATGATATTAATCTCACCCTCGGGCAGTCAATAACTACTGAAGGAGGCTATGAAAAATGGCTCATTATGGGAGGATTCTCAAGACTTAATTATGCATTCCGGGACAGGTATCTTGTTGAGATAAATGCCCGTTATGATGGTTCTTCAAAATTCCCGGAAGATCAGCGTTTTGCACTCTTCCCGTCAATATCGGCAGGATGGAGGATCTCGAAGGAGCCGTTCTTTAATGTCAACCCTAAAATATTGAATGACCTGAAAGTGCGTGCATCATATGGCTCTCTGGGCAATGGAAACATTGGTTCATATATCTATCTCGAACCCTTCTCAATTTCTCAGTCAAGTATGATCCTTAACGGCGTAAGGCCACAGTATACAAGCCGGCCCAGCGTTCTTCCCGACGGGCTTACCTGGGAAACGTCAACAACACTTGACTTCGGGCTCGATTTCGCGATGCTATCAGACAGACTGAGATTTGTTGGTGATTACTACATCCGCAATACAACAGATATGTTTACTATCGGTCTGACTCTTCCTGCAGTATTCGGGGCCACTTCACCCAAAGGTAACTATGCCGACCTGCAGACAAAAGGATGGGAAATGTCGCTGTCATTTAAAGACATGATCAAGACTGGTTCAAAACCGGTTAATTACGGAATCAGGTTTACCCTGGCCGACAGCAAGGCAATAATCCAGAAATATAACAATCCCGATAAGCTGCTTACCGATTATTATGAAGGACAGGTAATAGGTGAGATATGGGGTTACACAACCGAAGGATTCTTTATTGATGAAACCGATATTGCAACTCATGCAAAGCAAAATCCCGAAATGAGGGCTTCTCCGACAAACCTCTGGTATCCGGGTGATATAAAGCTCAAGGACCTGAATAATGACGGATTTATAAACAGGGGAACCAACAGGGTATCAAATCCGGGCGACAGGAGGATCATAGGTAATGACAGGCCACGTTATACTTATGGAATAAACCTTGATGCCGACTGGAATAATATTTTCTTCTCCACCTTTTTCCAGGGAGTCGGAAAACAGGACTGGTATCCCAGTACTGAAGCTGAATTCTTCTGGGGTCAGTACAACAGACCATATAATAATATTCCTACCTTCCATCTTGGAAATATGTGGACACCTGACAACACTGATGCTTATTTCCCGAGGACCATGTCGCGTGCTGCATCAAATGCCACAACAAGAACTCTCGGGGTAGCCCAGACAAAATATCTTCAGAACATTGCGTATATAAGGATGAAGAACATTCAGCTGGGTTACAGCCTTCCAACAAGCATTATCTCAAAGATAAGAGCCAGCGGACTTAAGGTATATGTCTCAGGTGAGAACCTCTGGTCCTGGTCGCCGCTATATAAGCTTGTCCGGCATCTTGACCCTGAAAACACCGAAGGATCTGACAGGATCTTATCGGGAGGTACATCAGGTGATGGTTATAACTATCCCATGCTGAAGAGTCTGACCTTCGGACTTTCAGTTGTATTTTAACTTTAAAAAACTACGGAAATGAAAAAACAATATTTGTGGTTTATATTATTAAGTATCCTTGTTGCCGGTTGTGAACTTGAGCAATATCCGGAATCAACCACTTCAAGGGCAGCCGTCTTCAGCAGTGCACAGGGACTTGATCTTTATGCAAACTCATTCTACACAATGCTGCCAAACGGCAATGGTTCCACCACACTCGATGCTATGTCGGACTATCTTGCGGTAAAGGAGATCCCCAGCTTTCTTCAGCCTGCATTCTCTGCAACCAACAGCTCCGGATGGGATTGGGGCGACCTGAGGAATATTAATTACTTTCTTAAATACAATGTCGACCCGAAGGTTTCCCTGGAAACCCGGAAGAATTATAACGGAATAGCCAGATTCTTCAGGGCATTATTCTATTTCGAGAAGGTTAAAAGGTTCGGGGATGTTCCATGGATAAACAAACCCCTTGACGTAGCTGACAGTTTAATACTTTATGGTCCGCGCAATGTAAGAACACTCATTATGGATTCCGTACTGGCTGATATTAATTATGCCTGTGAAAACATCACCTCAACGGTAAATAATACACGGAGCCTGGTTACAAAATATGTTGCCTACGGTCTGAAATCGAGGATATGTCTTTTTGAGGGTACATACAGGAAATATCACTCGGAGCTCGGGCTTACCGGTACTGCCAATTTCTGGCTAAACGAGGCTGCCACTGCTTCCAAAGCGGTAATGGATGCCGGGATCTATTCAATCTATACTTCAGGCGGAACAACAAAGGCTTACAGGGCACTATTCACAAGCTCAGCACCTGTTGCTTCTGAAGTAATGCTTGCAGCAGTTATGGACCTTACCCTTAATGAACTTCATGATGCAAACTGGTGGTGGACAAGTGGTACCTATGGAAGTAAGGGAAGCTTTATAAGGAGTTTCATAAATACTTATCTGATGACTGACGGAACACCATTCACCGAAACCGCCGGCTGGCAGACAATGCTGTTCAAGGATGAGGTCAAGGGAAGGGATCACAGACTTCAGCAAACGATAAGACTGGGTGATTATAAAAGGACAAGTGAAGGTACTCAGATCCCCGGGCCGCCTGTCTTTTCCTATACCTTTACAGGTTATCAGCCTATCAAATGGACTCTCGATGATATGTATTATGATACAAGGGACCTTAATATAAATTCAGTATCTCTGATGAGATATGCTGAAATCCTTCTGAACTTTGCTGAAGCAAAAGCCGAGCTGGGAACTCTTACAGATGCTGAATGGGCTTCAACAATAGGTGTGCTGAGGGCAAGAGCCGGGATTACCGGAGGTCTTTCCACAAAACCAACAGTTGTTGATACTTATCTGCAGACAACTTATTTCCCCGATATTGCTGATCCTGTAATCCTTGAGGTGAGACGAGAAAGAGGAATAGAGCTTTCTCTTGAAGGATTGCGTTTCGCAGATATAAAGAGATGGAAAAGAGGTGAACTGATGAAAATGGAATGGAACGGATTTTATGTTCCTGAACTTGTTACTCCTATGGATCTTAATGAGGACGGCATTTCTGATGTTGCATTCTACCAGGGTACAAAACCTTCCCCTGCAGTATCGGGCGTCGAGTATGTAAACGTATCAGCAGTGATTGGGACGAACCAGAACTCCCAGAGACTGAAGAACGATACATTTGGGGAACTGACATGGATGAATAACCTCACAAGAGCATGGGAAGATAAACACTACTACTATCCCATTCCGAAAACTGACATGCTTCAGAATCCTAACCTGACTCAAAACCCGGGCTGGGAATAGGATACAATATGAGTTAAAAATATTAACCGCAGAGAAACAGAGCTTTGTGGTTAATATTTTTTTACCACAAAGGATCACTAAGGTTATCACAAAGTCACACAAAGGACTACAGAAAGTTATTGAAATTTAATAATTTACCGTATTAATGCTGAGGAAATGAAACTGATAAAACAACTTTCACCCGTTATAGCCACATTCATCATGGCTCTGCTGAATGTTAATACTTCTGCTGGTCAGCCGAAAAAAGAGTCACCTTTTAATATTATTACATATAATATACGTTACAATAACACAGGAGACGGAGTTAATGCCTGGCCTTTGAGAAAAGATAAGGTCTCAGGACTGCTGGCATTTCATAAGGCAGATATTTTCAATGTCCAGGAAGCGCTTGTTGAACAGATAAATGACCTTAAAAGCAGTTTCCCGGAATTCGGCTGCTACGGAATTGGGAGGGATGACGGTAAGGAGGCCGGAGAACATATGTCGGTCTTTTACAGGAAATCGCGCTTTGAGAAACTTGCCGAAGGTACCTTCTGGTTAAGCGAGACACCCGAAAAACCCGGGATGGGTTGGGATGCAGCGTGTAACAGGACATGCACCTGGCTTAAGCTTAAGGACAAAATAACCAAAAAGACATTCTTTGTTTTCAACACTCATCTCGATCACAGGGGCATGAAAGCCCGTGAGGAAGGAGTGAAGCTGATCCTGAGCAGGATAGCTGAAATAAATAAGGAGAACCTGCCATTGATCCTGACCGGCGATTTTAATCTGGTAAAGGAATCGGCTCCGGTACAGTCAGTTCTTACAAAATTGAATGATGCACGTGACAAATCGATCGCTCCGGCGTACGGTCCAGAAGGAACAAGCGGAGGTTTCGCAGTAAGCGACAGAAGCAGGATAATCGATTTTATCTTTATCAACGAAAAGGTGAAAGTACTCCGTCATGGGATCCTTTCCGATTCATTCGGGCTGTTTTATCCATCAGATCATAAGCCGGTACTGGCTGAAGTCCAGTTATAATAAGATAATCTGAGCTGGAGATATTGTCCTTTAACCGCAAAGTACGCAATGGATTACGCAAAGGGCACAAAGGTTTTTTAACCGCAAAGTACGCAAAGGATTACGCAAAGATCACAAAGTTAAAGAGTTACTGCTCAGATCTTTGCGTTCTTTGCGGACACCTTTGCGCCCTTTGCGGTTTTCTTCTTCCTTCTTAATTTATACCTGCAAAGTACCAAATAGTATGCAAAGGTAAAGCTATAGTAATAAGCCTTCTATTTCTTTCCACGACGAAACCCTGCGATGTTTTATACCGGTGAGAAAAATGTTGTGAGGCTGAGTGAACATTATGGTCTCACCAATGAAATTATCAAGATTCTTGGGGTGGTCATCTATCATTATATCAGCCTGCAGGAGGCTTTTATTTCCGCAGAAAACAAGCTGTTGCCATGATATGAATGGATAATTGTCATGCATCCATAACTGTTTGTCGGTCAGACTATGGGGGAATTCAGTGGCCATTGAGACAACAACCACATCATAAAGAGAATTGAGTTTCTTTAATCCTCCGACACTTCCTTTCATAACCGGAACGGTTCTGAAGAATCCCGGTGTTGTCACCCATCTTATCTGGTTTTGAAAAGCTTCGGCTTCAAGCATTCCTGAAACATCTGAAGTGGTTAACCTCAAGCCTGTTTCCTGTTCATGCAGATCAAAAAAGCGGGAGTATACATCGGCGAGGACACCATCCATGTCGACCAGGATTCGCTTCATGACAGAGTATGTATTAATGAGTTAAAAATCATTAAAATTAAAAAAAGCATTATTATGATAATGAAATAACTGTTAATTAATTTATTTTTACAGTTTAAACCCCACAAGCGTTGGGTTTAAATAGTAACTTACCCCCCCATCCCCCCCTGAAGGGGGGCTAATTGGGAAACTTAATTAAACCCCCTTTAGGGGAAGGGGGTGAAAAGACAAAAGGTAACTTTAATTAATAAAATTATGACTACAAGAAGAGAATTTGTTCAGAAAGCAGCTCTCGGCACGGCAGGAATTGCCCTTGGTGCAAAGAGCTATTCGAGAGTGCTTGGTGCAAACGACAGAGTACGCGTTGGTATTGTTGGTTATTCCGACCGTTTCAGGGGATCACTGCATCCTGCAGTAATGGCTTTGTCAAAGGAAATGAATTTTGAATTCACAGCTGTTTCCGATATCTGGAGGCTGAGGAGAGAGGATGCCGCCAGATATTACAAAAAACTGGGAATCAACCTGAGGCTCGCCAGGAACAATGAAGAGCTTTACAGCGGAAAGGATACAGATGCTGTAATAATAAGTACAGCTGATTTCCAGCATGCACTTCATACCAAGGAAGCAGTCGAAGCAGGCCGTGATGTATATTGTGAAAAACCATTTGCCGAATCAATGGCCGATGCACGTGCTACAAGAAAAGCTGTTGAAACTACAGGAAAAATAGTCCAGATAGGTTCACAACGCCGCAGTGCAGGTAATTATATTGCTGCAAATGAATATATTAAATCAGGAAAATTCGGTAAGATTGTCATAGTTGAAATGACATGGAATGTTAATCAGCCCGGAAGATGGAGAAGACCAAATGTTGTTCCGCTTCTGAAAGCTGCTGATACCGACTGGACAAGATATCAGATGAACAGACCGCCTGCAGACTTTGACCCAAGGAAATATCTTGAATTCAGACTGTTCTGGCCATATTCATCAGGAATTCCCGGTCAGTGGATGGCACACCAGATCGATACGGTACACTGGTTCACAAATATAGCTCATCCCCGTACAGTGGCAGCAAACGGAGGTATCTACCTCTGGAAAGACGGCCGTTCCAATTTCGATACAATGACAGCGGTTATGGAATATGTCGATCCCACAAATCCGGATAACGCATTCCAGGTTGTCTATTCTTCAAGGTTCACAAATGGTGCAGGAGGGACCAAGGAACTTTATTATTCAAATGGCGGTATGCTTAATCTTGATACAAATAAAGTTACTCCGGAAGGTGGACTAGGAGAAAGAGAAGCCAAAGCCATGGGCTTGAAACCCAATCTGCTTGAGCCTTTTGAACTACCTCAGCTGAGGGTCGAAACAGATGCACATACAGGCGGTGATCCTATGACAATAGCTCATATGAAAAACTGGATGCAGTGTGTCCGCGACCGTAAGAAACCAAATGCCGATGTGGTGGCCGGTTACAATCATTCTGTTGCATGTATCATGTGTACCGCAGCCCTCAGAACAGGCGAAAAAGCTTCTTTCAATGAAGCTACCCAGGAGGTTCTTGCAGGCGGTAAAGTATTTCAATATTGATAAATATTAATAACAACAATTTTATCAATCATGAAGAAAGACATAACAGTTAAATTATCAGCCATTTTACTTGGAGTTGTTCTGATGTTTGGAGCGTTAAGCGAAATGAACGGACAGACTTCAAAAGTGAAATTTGTAAAAGGCGATCATAAAATCGACGTAATGATAGGAGGGAAATTCTTTACCTCCTATCAGTACCCCACAAATATGGAAAAACCATATCTCTGGCCTGTCACTGCACCTAACGGATCAGTTGTTACAAGGGGATTTCCTCTGGCCCCAAAGCCGAAAGAGAGAGTTGATCATCCGCATCATATAGGAATATGGTTCAATCACGGCGACGTTAACGGACTCGATTTCTGGAACAACTCCTCAGCAATACCAGCAGAAAGGAAAAGTACCTACGGGCATATAGTGGTTAAAGAAATAGTCAAAGCCAAAAATGGTAAGAAAGGAACACTTGATGTGATCTCTGAATGGAAAGACAGCAAGGAAAATACACTTCTTGTTGAAAAAACAAAGTATGTATTTTCGGGAGATAAGACTTCATATACAATTGATCACATTTCCACCCTCACTGCAGCCAATGGTACTGTTACATTCACCGATAATAAAGAGGGGATGTTTGCAATCAGGGTTGACCGCGCCTTTGAAATGCCGACAAATCAGCCGGCAGTATTTACTGATTCACAGGGAAACCCGACTAAAGTAAGGGCCACCGATAACGAGGGTGTGACAGGAATGTATACATCGAGTTCAGGACTGAAAGGTGATGCCGTATGGAGTTCAAGGAATGACTGGGTACTTCTTTCAGGAACCAAAGATAATGTACTGACAACTTTTGGTTTCTGGGATCATCCGAAGAATACCGGGTATCCTGGACATTCGCATGCGCGTGGCTATGGCCTGTTCTCAACAAACAACCTGGGATCACAGGCTTATGTGAAGGATCACGACAAGATAGTTGTGACACTTCAGAAAGGTGAATCCTTAACCCTTCGTCACCGGTTCTTTATTCAGTCAGGTAAAGAAATTACATCTGATCAGGCTAACGGGATATTTAAGGAGTTTTCGGCATTGTATTAAAATTGCAACGAACTCACCCCCCTGCCCCCCTCTCTACTTCGTAAAGAGGGGGGGCGGACGATAAATTCGTAATGTCCCCCCCTCTTTGCGAAGCAGAGAGGGGGAATTAAAGGGGGTGAGTTCATGAAGTACAACATAAATTATCCAATCTTATGAAAAAAACCATTTCCCAGTTATTCGCAGTTCTTACTGCGGTAATTCTTTTCCTCCCGCTCATCAGCTGCAATGAAGCTGCTGATCAGCAGATGTACTATGAAATAAAGATCTACAGTACCCCTCAACCGGGACAGGCAGAAAGTGTCGATAAATATCTTGCCGATGCATTAATACCGGCACTTCACAGGGCCGGGATTAATAATGTTGGCGCATTTAAACCCATAGAAGCCGATACTGTCGCTTACGGTAAATTGGTTTATCTTTTCATACCCTATGAAACAGCCGATGAGTATGTAAATCTTGTCACTCTTCTGGAGAATGATACTGAATATCAGCAGGCAGGAAAGGAATTTCTTGACGCTCCGTTTGATAATCCGCCTTTTGCCAGGTACGAAAGTATATTTATGAAAGCATTCAAAGGTATGCCTCAGATGAAGGCTCCGTCATTCAGCACACCGCCGGGCGACAGAATTTATGAACTGAGGAATTATCAGAGTGCAACTGAAGCCAAGGCAGCAAAAAAGCGTGATATGTTCAATAACGGGGAGATGGATATTTTTACAAAGCTGGGATTCAATGCCGTATTTTACGCTCAGGTACTGGCAGGGAGCGACATGCCCAATCTTATGTATATGACCACCTTCCAGGATATGAAAGTGCATGATGAAAAATGGGCAGCTTTCAGGACAGATCCCGACTGGGTTAGGATGCGTGGTATGGAGGAGTATAAAAATACAACCTCAAAGACCACCCCGTTCCTTCTTTTCCCGACAGATTACTCCGACTTCTAGTCATCCTTCTTCTCCCCCCGGGGGAGATCCCACGCAGCGGGAGAGGGGGTGTAATCAGTTGTTTGTAAGTCAGTTCCGGCTAGTTAGCTATATATCTACGTATTATAATACGTTTTTTAAGACGTATTATAATACGTAGTTTTTTTATGCAGTGTTTATGCTTCTATTTCAGCAACACATTTATCTACTTCCTCCTGTGTCATTTCATGATCGGGAAGATTATTCTCGAAAAATTTCTCATAAGATGATATATCCATATGACCATGTCCGCTTAAATTGAACAGGATTGTCCGGGAAACACCTTCGATATCTGCTTTTCTGGCCTCATCGAGCGCTGCTGCAATAGCGTAATTTGATTCGGGTGCAGGGAGTATACCTTCATTTTTTGCAAAGAACACACCTGCTTCAAAACATTCCCTCTGCATTTTTGCTTTTGCCTCCACAAACCCGTCTTTCAGAAGCTGACTGACAAGAACGCCGGCACCATGGTAGCGTAGTCCTCCGGCGTGAATCTTTTCCGGAACGAAATTGTGACCGAGTGTATACATTGGTAAAAGGGGTGTCATGCCTGCGGAATCTCCGAAGTCGTACATGAATTTTCCTTTTGTCAGTTTCGGACATGATGAAGGTTCCACGGTGACGCACCTTGTTTTCCTGCCGTTTACAATGTTTTCGCGTATAAAAGGGAAGGCAATACCTGAGAAATTGGAGCCTCCGCCGAAGCATCCGATCACAACATCGGGATAATCGCCTGCCTTTTCCATCTGGAGCAATGCTTCCTGACCTATAATAGTTTGATGGAGGGATACATGATTGAGCACGCTTCCGAGGGAATATTTTGTATATGGATCCTGAACAGCTATTTCCATTGCTTCTGAAATTGCTATTCCCAGACTTCCCGGAGAATCAGGGTCCGATTCGAGGATTTTCCTGCCTGCAGCTGTCATTGGAGAGGGAGAAGGCACTACTTTGGCGCCATAAGCATTCATTAAGATCCTCCGGCCAGGTTTTTGCTGATAGCTTACCTTAACCATAAAAACAAGCAGTTCCATTCCGAAGTGATGGCAGGCAAAGCTCATGGCGCTTCCCCATTGCCCGGCTCCGGTCTCGGTGGTGATCCTCTTTATCCCTTCCTGCTTGTTATAATACGCCTGGGCAATAGCAGTGTTGGCCTTATGGGATCCGGAATAATTGCCTCCTTCATATTTATAGTATATCTTACTTTTCGTACCCAGGGATTTTTCAAGGTTAATTGCCCTGTACATTGGTGATGGGCGGTAGCTCATATAAAGGTTTAACACCTCATCGGGTATATCGATATACCTTTCAGCAGAAACTTCCTGTTTGATAAGTTCCATCGGAAAGACGGGTGCAAGAGCTTCCGGACCTATTGGCTCGCGGGTTGCCGGATTCAGCGGAGGTAATGGCTTGTTGGGCATATCCGCAACAATATTATACCATTGGCGAGGCATCTCTTTTTCGCTTAACATGATCTTTGAACTTTTTTTCATAGTCTTAAATTTTATAATTGTTAATAATGGTTCCAAAATAAAAAGGCACGCTGTGATCAGCGTGCCTTTTTCAATATCTTATGAAATTATATAACGGCGTGATTCACAGCTTTAATTTATGAGCTGCACCACCACCAGTTATATAAGTTTCCTTTGTTCATCGATGCAAATCTATATAAAATTTTGAATTGAAAGCAAAAAAGTATAAAAATTTTAAAATTTGAATTTCAATTACAGTTGGCTTAAGCCAACGGCAATAGCTCCCAGATGCCTCAGATCATCAAAGAAAGCGGGATAAGATTTTGCGACACACTGTGAGTCCTTTATAATTACTTTGCCGGTAGCAGCAAGTGCGGTAACAGCTGCAGCCATTGCAATACGATGGTCTCCATGGGAACTGACTTCTGCTCCGCTTACTTTTCCGCCTGTGACAATCATATTATCGCCATCAGTATCGATCTTAATGTTCATTTTTCTGAACTCATTCACAAGAGCCGCTGAGCGGTTACTTTCTTTATGTATGAGCCGTGAAACACCCTTTATTGTTGATATTCCCTTACAATAAGCAGCAAGGGCAGCAAGAGGAGGGAAGAGGTCCGGGGATTCCGTGGCATCAAAGAAAAATGGTCTGAGTTCTGATTTTTTCACACTGACAGAATTTTCCTTTATTGTAGTTCTTGCTCCGGCGCTATCCAGCACATTAAGAATTGCTTTGTCGCTCTGGCGGCTGTCGGGACGGAGACCTTTCACTGTTATTTCGCCGTTAATGGCGCCGGCAACAAGAAGGAATGCCCCACCGCTCCAGTCTCCTTCGACCTCAAATTTTTGTGGCGTATAGATCTGGTTTCCGGGAATACTGAACCGGCTGTAATCTGTTCTGTCAATCCTTATTCCGAACCGTTCCAGTACCTGGAGGGTCATATCGATGTAGGGTTTGCTTTTAAGATTTTCAACAATTACTACCGAGTCATTTTCAGCAACTGGAAGAGCCATAAGCAGTCCTGTAAGAAGTTGTGAGCTGAGTGAACCGTCTATTTTACATGATCCACCTTTCAAAGGACCTCTGATCCTCAGAGGGAGGAAGCCCCCGTTACTCTTACAGCCGACACCAAGCTGCTTCAGTGCATCTTCAATCATTGACATTGGTCTCTTTGTCAGTGAACCTGTGCCTGTAATAACTACTTCTGAATCATTCAGCGCTGCAATGGGTGAGAACATCCTTATTGCCAGTCCCGACTCACCGCAGTTGAGCTGATTTTCTTTCATCTCACCAGAACCTCTTATCCTCAACTGACCCGGATCAATAATTATCGAGGCCCCCAGTGCTGAAGCAATGCTTATTGCAGCAAGAGAGTCGTCGCAGCCTGACGGATTAATTATAATGCTTTCGCCTCCCGAAAGAAGTGCGGCTGCAATTGCCCTCTGGGTCATGCTTTTCGACGGTGGAGCCTGTACTTCACCAGTCAGATCCGACGGCATTATTATATTATCCATCAGCAGGTATTATTTATTTTCCGGTTTTATATCAACCCCATTGTTCATGATCCTCATCTGGTGATTAATTGATTCCTGATGGATAGCCTTGAAAATAGTATCGATCAGCTCTTCACTCAGTCCCTTTGACCTGCCTTTTATCATCACCCTTCTCACTATTTCATCCCATCGTGCACTCTGGAGGATAGTAATATTATTGTCTTTCTTGTATTCCCCTATCTTTTCGGCAACCTGCATTCTCCTTTCAATAAGATCAATAAGGTGATCATCAAAGAGATCGATCTGCTGTCTCAGCTCTCCCAGTACATCAAGTAATCTGGGGTCGTTTGTCGAAGGATTACGGAGGATAAGTCTGCTCAGCAGCTCATTGAGTTCATCGGGAGTTACCTGTTGTGCGGCGTCGCTGAGAGCTTTGTCGGGATTAATATGTGATTCCAGCATTAATCCGTCGAAGTTCAGGTCGAGTGCTTTCTGGGATATCTCATGAAGGTATTCCCTGGCTCCGGCGATATGACTTGGATCACAGAAGATAGGCAGATCCGGGATCCTTCTTCTTAATTCAATAGGCAGCTGCCAGTTGGGCTGATTCCTGTAAGTTGTTTTTTCATAGGATGAAAAGCCCCGGTGTATTGCTCCGATCCTTTTAATACCTGCCCGGGCTATTCTTTCAATTGCTCCTATCCAGAGTTCAATATCAGGATTGATCGGATTTTTAACAAGGACCATTACATCAACTCCGTTAAGTGCATCGGCAATCTCCTGCACCGTGAATGGATTTACCGATGTGCGGGCACCGATCCACAGCATGTCTATCCCGTATTTTAATGCTTCATAGACATGTTTCTCATTTGCAACCTCGGTACCGACAAGCAATCCCGTTTCCTGTTTAACATTCCTGAGCCATTTCAGTGCCGGGATGCCTATCCCTTCGAATGAGTTAGGCCGTGTCCGGGGTTTCCAGATGCCTGCCCTGAACAGGCAAACCTGTTTTATTTTTGCCAGCTGGCGGGCAGTTTCCATTACCTGCTCCTCCGTTTCGGCGCTGCAGGGTCCCGATATGAGGAAGGGCCTCCCCTTATAGCCTTTCCAGTCAGTGATCAGTGTGGTTTCCAGTTTTAATACCATGCTTCAAGTTTTAAGTTTTAAGTGCCTAAAGTGCCTAGAGTTATTTAAGTGACCAGAGTGCCTGGAGTTTTATAACTCTAAGTACTCCAAACTCCAGGCACTCCCTGCCTGACGGCAGGCAGGCAAACTTCTAATTCAGAATCTTCCTTATCTCATTTGCCTCGTCCATGAGTGCCTTCAGACCATCCTTATTCCTGTCTGCTATCATTTTTCTGAAGCGGTTCATTTTTTCTATATAAACATCAATTACTTCGAGAATATAATCTGCATTTTCTGTAAATATCGGAGCCCATGTTTCACTGTTGCTTTTTGCCAGGCGGACTGTACTCTCAAAACCTCCTCCGGCCAGTGTGAGTATATTCTCCTCTTCATGTTCCTTTTCGAGAACGCTTAGTGCAAGTGAAAATGAAGTGATATGAGAAATATGGGAAACATAAGCTATATGAACGTCATGTACATGTGAATTCATGTAAGTCAGTCGCATATTAAGCACTTTAAGCATTTTCTGTATTGTATCAAGGGCATCGGGATCGCTGAGTTCGGCATCGCAGATGATTCCTATTTTATAATCGAACAGTTTTCCTATAGCAGCCAGTGGTCCTGAAAACTCTGTGCCGGCCATGGGATGGGCCGCAACATATCTCCCGCGTGCTTTATGATCTTTCGAGATCTCTGCTATCCCTGCCTTTGTCGATCCCATATCTGTAACAACTTTCGGGGTCCCTGCTATTCTGTCGAGAATTCCCGGCAGCATGGCGCAGTTGGCATCCACGGGTGCACAAAGAATTATTATATCGCTTTTATCGACAGCATTTTCAAGTGTATCGGCTTCATCGATGAGGCCGCATAAAAGAGCTATGTTCCTGTGCTGGGGATTATTATCTACTCCTATTATCCTGTCGGCAAATTTCCGCTTCCGCAGATCCAGCATCAGCGAGCCGCCGATAAGTCCTATACCTACTACTGCTATTGTCATGAATTTTGTTACTTTTTTCTTGTTTCTTTTTCCCTTTTTACACTCCCCTGCCCCCCTAGAGGGGGGATTTCGCGGATCATTTCCCCTGGAGGGGGGAATTTGCGGAGATTATTCTGCTTTTTGCTTCATTGAGCGCTTTTTCGTCGGCACAGAGTGAAATGCGGATATATCGATCACCCATGCTGCCGAAAATAAACCCCGGTGTTATAAATACATGTGTATTATTGAGTATGTTATCTACAAACTGTTCGCAGTTACCGATGTTGTCAGGGATCCTTCCCCATACAAACAGTCCGCTCTGGTTCTTATCAAAACTGCACTTCAGGATATTCATTATCTCTTCAACAATTATCCTTCTCTTTTTATAAACACTGTTAACAGTATCATACCATGAAGGAGGGTTGCCGAGAGCTTCAACAGCGGCAGCCTGCAATGCACGGAACATACCTGAATCCATGTTGCTTTTCACTTTCAGGATATTGCTTATATATTCGCGATGACCAGCTACCATGCCAATCCTCCATCCAGCCATGTTATGCGATTTACTGAGGGAGTTAAGCTCGAGAGCCGTCTCTTTTGCCCCGTCGACTGATAGCAGGCTGAGGTATTCTTTATTAAGTATAAAGCTGTAAGGATTATCATTGCACAGAAGAAAGCCATGGTCAGAAGCAAATGCGACAAGCTTTTCAAACAGCTTTACAGATCCTAAGGTCCCTGTGGGCATATGCGGGTAATTGATCCACATGATCTTTACCCTGCTCAGATCACTGTGAGCCAGCTTTTCAAGGTTGGGCTGCCATCCATTTTCTTCGGTCAGGTCATAATATCTGATTTTTCCACCGGTGAGGTTCGTTACAGACGAGTAAGTGGGATAACCAGGATTCGGGACCAGCACCTCATCGCCAGGGTTTATGAATGCCATGCTGATGTGCATTATCCCCTCCTTGCTTCCCATCAGAGGCAGAATTTCTGATTCCGGATCAAGCACAACATTAAAATACTTTTTATACCATTCTGCAAAAGCGTTACGGAGAGCAGGTATCCCGTTATAACTCTGGTATCCGTGTGATGAAGGTTTCATAGCCTCTTCGCTGAGACGGGCAATAGTGTTTTCCGACGGAGGCTGATCAGGACTTCCGATACCGAGATTAATAATATCGGCTCCGGCCTTTCGCATCTGATCAATCTGCCTGAGCTTTTGAGAGAAGTAATACTCCTTAACGCTTTCTGTGCGTTCTGCAGCTTTAACTTTCATATAGTTGGTCTCCTTTATTATAAATTCCCAGCACTTCCAGTTCAAGTGCGTAGTTCTCAAGAACATCTTTGATCATTTCAATATCATGATCGGGATTGAGTTCAAGATCGGCATAGAACATATATTCCCAGTCGCCATTCAGACGAGGAACAGACTGGATCTTGGAAAGGTTCACTTCCATTTCGGCAAGTCTTACGAGAACGGCGGCAAGGGAGCCGGGTTTATGGCCGGTACAGAAACTGACTGAGACCTTATTCCCATCTTTTAATGCATGTTTCTCCTCGCCGACCATAAGGAACCTGGTATAGTTCTTTTTATATGTTTCAATTCCCGGGGCAATGATTTCAAGTCCGTACATTTCTGCAGATATTGCCGATGATATGGCTGCCACACCCCGGAGTTTGTTCTCGCTTATATATCTGGCGCTTGCCGCCGTATCGTCAGATTCAATAAGGATTACACCCCTGAGACGGCTGAGGTAAGTCATGCACTGGTTAAATGCAATCGGATGTGATCTTATCTCTCTTATTGCTTCCACCGGTTGACCAGGCAGAGCCATAAGATTCTGTTTTATCCTGAGGTTGTGTTCTCCGAGGATTTTCATTCCCGATTCTCTTATGAGAGTATAGTTTGAAAGGATACTTCCCGATCTCGCATTTTCTATAGCCATCATTGCAAAGTCAGCGAGATTATCCTTTACAGCCATTAGAGTAAGGTCAAATGTCGAACAGGGAACTATTTCGATTGTTTCGTTTTTGAAATACTGCCTTGCGGCCACTTCGTGGAATGACCCTTTTTCTCCCTGGATTGAAATCTTCATATAAATATAGTATTAAAAAAAAGAGTCCCCGCTTCCGGGGACTCTGTAATATCTTTTTATTGTATATACACAAAAATCCCCTTATTCTTTTTTAAAATAAAAAAAGAAGTAAAAATAAGGAGCATAAAAATTTTGTGTAAGGTTCATATAGTCGCTTTACAGGGGTACAAATGTAATTGAATTTTTAAAAAAACAAGAGAAAAGGGAAAAAATCTTTAAAATATTAACAGAAAGGGCTGGAGGTTGAGAAAAGTTAAGGGTTGAAGGATCAGGGTGAAGGGTTCAGGTTAGAGGGCATAGCCGTCAACCAAAGGATTTTTAGGGGTAAAAGTTTCCCCTCCTTGAAAAAAGG
>CAZWUB010000053.1:1776-22847 GCA_964637415.1 uncultured Rikenellaceae bacterium | reverse complement strand
ACGAAATAACATATTCCGTAGGTTTTAAGGATCCATCCCATTTCAGAAAATGTTTTTACCGTGAATATGGTATGAGCCCGTCCGAATATGCCGGAAGAAATTCAATAGCAGGCAGAAACTGAATTTACTACGAGCAATCAGCTCATTACCCGACAAATAACACAGAACATATCTCTGTCAAAATCGTATGCCGGGAAATATGTACCCGCATTACGGGAAATATTTCCCCCTGAGGGAAGCAGGATACTGCTGTTTGGGAAAAAACAACAGGCTTTTCACATGAAAACCGGATAATTTTAATACTGATTTACAGACCTGAAATGGATAAATCATCCCGGGAAATAAAATTAAAGAAGATAAACAGGATAATTATTCTGATATCTGTTTTGATTCTTATATCAATTATAGTGCTGTTGCTAATAACATTTTAACAATCATATCAATAAAATTATTCCACATGTTTAGCCGGAAATATTAATGTAACCTAAAAACAGCTTTATTTATGAAACGAGTTCTAAATCTATTTCTGATGTTCCTGTTCCTGATTACAGGCACCTCAGGTATTTTTGCACAAATAACTGTTACCGGTACCGTAACTGATACGGACAGGCAGGCAGTTGCAGGTGCAAATGTTGTTGTAAAAGGAACAACGACAGGCACGATGACAGATATTAACGGCAAATTCTCTCTGAATGTGCCATCGTCATCAAGCGTTATTACAATCTCATTCATCGGATATGTAGCGCAGGATATTGTAGTTGGTAATAATACGGTCCTGAATGTTACTCTTGAATCCGAAGCCACTGCTCTTAGTGAAGTAGTAGTTATAGGTTATGGGACAGTGAGGAAACGGGATCTGACGGGATCGGTTGCCTCCATCAGCGGAGCGGATATTGCATCAGTTCCGGTTTCCAATGCAGCACAGGCTCTTACCGGTAAATTACCAGGTGTAAGTGTAGTATCACAGGACGGCCGTCCTGATGCTTCTATTTCCATCAGGGTCAGGGGAGGTGGTTCAATATCGCAAAGCAATGATCCTCTCTTTATCGTTGACGGATTCCCTGTAAGCACGATAAGCGATATTCCAGCCGACCTGATTGAAAGCATAGACGTACTTAAGGATGCTTCATCAACAGCAATTTACGGAGCAAGAGGAGCAAATGGTGTAATTATAGTAACGACAAAGGGTGCAAAAGCCGGCAAACTGACTGTCAATTATGATGGTTATATGCAGTTTAATCAGCCAACAAAGTATCTGGAAACGCTGGACGCTTACGATTACATAGCATATAACTGGGGATATGCCAGGGCGATCAGTGCGGCTTATGCAAATGCATGGGAAATGCTGTGGGCTATAGGCAATCAGGCTGAAACCTACGGTAACTCACAGGGTATTGATTTTTATAAAAATGTCAAAGCAAGAAACTACTCCAAGGATTCATATGGTAATTCATTCTCCCATAATCATAACCTGAATATTACAGGAGGAAGCGAAAATTCCAAATATCTTTTTGCCGCAAACTATATAGATAACGATGGCATGAAGATCAATTCGTGGTATAAAAGGTTCAATGCGACCTTTAAGATCGACCAGAAGATTTTCGAGAGGTTAAATCTTACGTTTGATACAAGATTCTCAGATATAGACAGAATGGGAAGTGAAAGCACCCAGAATGCAAGAGGATCAATCCTGTCATCATCATATCAGTTCAGACCTATTGCAACCGAAGATGTCAGGGGTGAACTGAATGACGTAATTAATACTCAGCTGGGTATGTATGATGTTGTACTTCAGGACAGGTACAATCCTGTTGAGCGGATGAAGGACTATCTTCCGGGATCAAGAGGACGGGCATTGCGTTCCAACGTTGCATTATCATGGAATGTTGTTAAGGGGCTCACTGCCAGGTCAGAAATGGGCATCAACTCTTATTGGAACAAGTCAAAGACATGGTCGGGAGCCATTTATAATGATTATCTCGACACAGAGGGCAACAAGGCTTTCGGAGGAAATGCATCAATCGGGACCTCAGAAGGATGGGGTCTACGCTGGGCAAATACCCTGAGCTATGACGTTCAGGGACTCGGCAGTAATCAATCATTAAATATAATGGCAGGTCAGGAGGTCACTAATTCCGGATCATCCTCGATTAATATCTGGGGGAACAAATATCCTTCATCGTTTGACTCAGAACGTGCTTTCGCCATGATGGATCAGTATCTTTCAGGTACTTCCACAGTGAACAGTGGTTTTGAATCCAACACCGGAACTCCGAACCGTCTGCTTTCCTATTTCGGCCGTTTGAATTATTCACTTCTGAACAAGTATCTGCTGACATTAACATTCCGGGCTGACGGATCTTCGAGGTTTGCTCCAAGCAACCGCTGGGGATACTTTCCCGCTGCCGCCCTGGGATGGCGTGTCTCGGAAGAAAATTTCATGAAAAATATTGACTGGCTCAATAACCTTAAATTTCGTGTTTCATACGGCTCTGTCGGTAATGACGGAATCAGTGCAAACCTGTGGAAAACAAACTGGAGTTCAACAGGCCCCACAGGATATTCAATTAATGAAGTACAGCAGATTGCCTATACTCCTGCCTCCACTATCGCAAATCCGAATCTCAAATGGGAAACAACAATAACACGGAATGCGGGTATTGACTATGCTTTCCTGAAAAGCAGAATTTACGGTACTCTTGACTTTTACTGGAACTCGACCAAAGATCTTCTGATGCTTACTTCGGTGTCGGCAATAAGCGGATTCTCGTCAACCTATGATAATATAGGAAGTACAAGTAACAAAGGAGTGGAACTTGCAGTCGGTGCTGACATAATCAGAGGTAAGGATTTTTCTCTTAGCGCAGATTTCAACATCAACATTAACAGGGGAAGAGTTGAAGAGCTTGCTCCCGGAGTTAACGGACTTTACAGAACCAGCTGGGCTTCAGTATATATTGCACCTCTGACAGGTGATTACATACTTATGGAAGGTCAGCCCGTGGGACAGGTAAGAGGCTATCAGTATGACGGGTGGTATACAACAAACGATTTCAATTATGATCCTGCCACACAAACCTATACTCTCAAACCGGGCGTACCGGACATTGCATCGGGAATAATCGGAACAGTCTATGGCACCTCATCAAACAAGCCGGGCGGACAAAGTGCATATCCGGGTGTAATAAAACTTAAGGATATAAGCGGACCCGACGGAGCACCTGATGGTCTTGTCAATGATTATGACGTTGATGTGATAGGTGATATGAATCCTAAACATACAGGCGGTTTCAACATCAACGGAACATATAAGGCATTTGACATGGGACTCAATTTCAACTGGAGTTATGGCAATAAGATCTATAATGCCAACTATCTTTCAGCCCTGATGGGAATAAAGGAAGACGGACTATACAGAAACCGTCTCGATGTTATCGGAAATTCCTACAGGATATATGATATTCAGGAAGGCCAGCTTGTTTTTGTAACCGACCCTGCACAGCTCGATGCACTCAACTCCGGTACTGAGATATTCATGCCTTATCAGGAGAATGCAGTCACTTCAACTCTGGGTATCCAGGATGGCTCATTCCTGAGGCTCAATACTGTATCGCTGGGATATACACTTCCTGTCACTCTTACCGGAAAAATTAATATCAGCAAGTTAAGGGTTTATGGAGCAATTTATAATGCTCTTACCTTTACAAAATATCTGGGTCTCGACCCTGAGGTAAATACCAACACAAGCCAGGGCGGAGCACAGTATCCTACTATTGGTCTTGACTGGGGTGCCTATCCGCGTGCCCGTTCATTCACACTCGGCATCAATGTTGAGTTTTAATATTAAATACAAAATATCCTATATGAAAAAGTTAATATATATTATTGTGGTTGCAGCGTTGTTCATGAACATCTCATGCAATAAGGATTACCTTAATGTATCTTCACCCTCGGCCGTTGACCAGGATTTCGTCTTCTCAGCACCAGAAGAAGCCTGGAAGGTGTTGGTGGGATGCTACGATACCTGGAGAGAGGGTAATAACGGACTGTTTTATGATATTGACATTGTCGGTTCAGATGCTGAATGTCATCCGGAGACCTATGATGCACAGCAGAGACATATTCCCGAAGGTCTTTTTGCCTCCGATATCCCTATAAATTACTCAAACTCTGTAGGAATATGGGCAAATCTGTACCGTGTTGCCAACAGGGCTAATATGATAATGGAGACAATCAGGGAGAGGCCTGAGTATCAAAGTGGTGTTTCATCCAATACCGCAAATATCTGGACACAACTCTATGGTGAGGCAGCCGTATTCAGGGCTTACTCCTATTTTAATCTGATAAGGTATTTCGGTGATGTTCCCTATTTTCAGGAATCTATCTATTCTACAGCACAGACAGACAGTTCAACATTAATTTCACGGGATATCATTTATAAGGGAGAGCTGGAGAATCTAAAGGCAGTTGAACCACTTATGTACCGCCTTGGTGAAAGCGGAATAAATGCAGAGCGTTTCAGCCGTACTTTTGCTCAGGCATTGATAGGTAAAATGGCCCTTTTTGCAGGTGGTTACGGCCTTCGCAGAACCGATTTCGATTATGGAAATGCAACATTTGAACAAAAGGGTATAGAACAGTGGAATGCAAAATATGTGAGATTGACAAACTACAAAGACTATTATGAGATAGCCAAAACATACCTGGCTGCTTGTGTGGAAAATCCCGGATCTGCGTATCTTATCTCAACCGATCCGAGAGGACCAGCTTTTGACAATCCGTTCCAGTATAATTTCCAGAGAAATATGGACCTCATAGTCAGTCCCGAATCAATTTTTGAGGTGGGTATTACAAGAGCCCAGGGCAACTCGGAACGTCCATATGCTTTCGGTCGTCCTTCAGGGGGTGGAGGGTCAAATGCATATCCATGCAAAAGTTACGGACAGAGCCGAATGTACCCTTCATTCTATTATGGTGATTTCGATCCCGGGGACCTCAGAAGAGATGTCTCCATCTCGGTAACATCAAATTCCGGAACATGCTCGGAGGTGATTATCGATTTTACTCCGGGATCAAGAAACAAAGGTGGGCTGACTAACAATAAATGGGATGAGAGCCGGATGGCTGATCCCTGGACCACAAGACAAAGACAAAGTGGCGTTAACTGGGTTCAGATGAGAATGGCCGATGTAATTCTCATGCTGGCTGAAGTATATGCCGAGCTTGGCCAGGAACCACAGGCAAAAGCTGAAATGACAAAAGTAAGAAGCCGTGCTTTTTCTGCCAATGACCAGACAACAAAGGTCACAGACTACATTTCCGGCCTTTCTGGCGATGCACTAAAGGATGCAATACAACAGGAGAGGAAACTGGAACTGGCAGGAGAAGGATACCGCAGGTTTGATCTTATACGTACTGGTAAGCTCCCCGAGAAAATTGTAGAACTGCGTGACATTCAGACAGAAATGGTCAATGCCCTGAAAGATCAGGGCTACTATACATTCCCTAACGGCAATACAATCTCCAATTACATCTGGGTTAAGAAGGTAAATGTTGCTGACCTTGGTATGACAAAAATGCTTACAACAGCATGCACCGTCGATGAAACAGACCCGACATGGCCTGTCAGATTCCCGGGATGGCGCGGTAACTGCGACCTGTGGGGAGATCTTGGATTTACCGGAGAGAGCGGAAACCGGAATCTTGCAATACAGGGACTATTCAGATATATAGATCCGGCCGGTACGGAAGCAGCAACTCTTCAGGCTGACGGATATGTTAAAACCTCCTGGGGTGCTAATATTATATCAAATACCGACCAGTATACCACAAACATCTTCAAAGGATACCCGGATTCATATCTTTCAACCGGTGTTCCACCACGATACCTCTTCCCTCTCTCATCAGAAACAATCTCCAAATCAAACGGACTGATAACCAACGGTTACGGATTTCCACAAGAGTAATTGTCAACTGGTAGTGTTTACTTAAGAAGAATAATCCGTCAATAAATTGGCGGATTATTTTTTCAGTTAAATTTTTTTAACTCTTTATTTAAGGGGGACAAAAGTAATTTTCCTATTTTGGTAAACAGATAATTTCCAATGAACATGCTGCTAAACCTCATATTAACAGGCCTTATTTCGGTCATTTTTACTAATAATCAAGATATGTTACAACAGAACAGACCTCAAAAGTCGAAGATCGTGGCAGATTGGGTTCTTGCCAGTCTTAAAGAAAAAATGCCGTCAGGAAGTAAAATCGGCGGTAGCCCTGAAATTGTTAATTGCAGGTATGGCAAAGCAGTGGCTTTCAACGGATCCAATGATGTTATCTTCCTGGAAGATAATCCTTTGTCCGGCCTCACCAACTTTACGATCGAAGTACTCTTCATGCCTGCCTCAGGTGGCAACTTTGAACAGCGTTTTCTTCATTTCGGCGAGACACAGGGCGACAGGGTACTCCTTGAATTAAGAGCCACTGAAACACACTGGTACTTTGACGCATTTATAGCCGTTGGCGATGAAAAGTGCACACTAATTGACCCCAACCGTCTGCACCCCCTCGATGAATGGCACCATGTTGCCTATGTGATCAGCAACGGGAAACTCGAAACATGGGTCAACGGCAAAAAGGAACTTGAAGGCAGTGTTATCCTTACCCCGGTAAAAGGAACCAGAACCTCTGTCGGCGCCAGACAGAATGAGGTATCGTGGTTCAAAGGATCGATTTACAGGGTAAAAGTAACTGCTGAGGCTCTGACCCCTGACAAATTCATTACTAATTAAAACAGGAGCATTGCTTTTAACGAACTTAAAAAAACTATGCTCCTTTCAATAATATGTTTATAATGAGATATTCCAAGATCACAATCTTAATACTGTTTTTATCACTGTCAACAAACCTTCAGGTAAGTTCTCAGAAAAAGGACCTTCAGAGCGAGGTCCGGCAAACCATGCTCAGGGCAACACGCTACATGGTTGAAAAAGTAAGTACCAACGGAGGCTATGTATGGTATTATACGCCTGATTTCTCACGGAGATGGGGTGAAATGGAAGCTTATAAAACAATGATCTGGGTACAGAGTCCGGGAACAGTGAGCATGGGTCACCTCTTCCTCGATGCTTACAGGAACACTGGTGACGAATATTATTATCAGGCGGCTGAAAAAACAGCAGCTTCACTTGTTTGGGGACAGAGTAAGGAAGGCGGATGGAACTATATGATAGACTTCGCCGGCGACAGATCGCTGAAAAACTGGTATAACACAATCGGGAAAAATGGATGGCGGCTCGAAGAATTTCAGCATTATTACGGTAATTCAACTTTTGATGATGATGTCACATCAAATGCAGCACGATTCCTCTTACGAATCTACCTTGAAAAGTTAGACCCTGTCTGGAAACCTGCCCTCGATAAGGCAATAGACTTTATAATCGAAAGCCAGTACCCTGTCGGCGGCTGGCCTCAAAGATTTCCGCTAAAAGAAGGTTTCGTAAAAAAAGGCGGTGAAGATTATCCCTCCTATCATACATTCAACGATGGAGTGACCGGTGAAAATGTAAATTTCCTGATCCAGTGCTATCTGACTTTAGGGGAAGAGAGATTTCTCGATCCCATAAGAAGGGGAATGTTTTTTTATATTATTTCCCAGGACAGCAGCGGAGGATGGGGACAACAACTGAATATGAACCTTGAAGCTTCCGGCGCAAGAACCTATGAACCCTTAGCATTACTACCCCGTGCCACAGTCGAAAATGCAACATACCTGATGACATTTTACAGGTATACCGGCGACAGCAGATTCCTCGCCCGGATACCGGAAGCTATCAGCTGGCTGAAGAGAGTAAAACTTCCTGAAAATCAAACTGCAGGCGGTAAATATACACATTCAACATTTGTCGAACCGGGTACTAACAAACCCATCTATGTTCATCGTAAAGGTTCAAATGTTAAATATGGATTTTACTACAATGATTACAACGATGAAAGACTCCTCGCTCATTATGGCGGTAAAGGCAGGATAGATGTCGACAGACTTGAACAGGAATATAACAGGGTAAAAGCCCTTACCCCTGAACAGGCAACCCTAAATTCACCTTTGAAGGTTGAGAAATTCAGCGGTGAAGGTACACCTCAAAAATTTTACGAACTGAACAGAAGAGGTTTTTCCTTTTCCTCAGATGAAAAACAGGTCAGGGCAATAATAAATGCTCTTGACAAAGAAGACCGCTGGCTTGCAAAACATGCATCAATAAGCAACCCATACAAAGGTGACGGACAAAAACAGGACCTTACAGATGAATTTGCCTCAACAAATGTCGGCGACGAAACAGACACATCTCCCTTTCGTGATGAGTCAGACCAGCTATATATTTCAACCTCCGAGTATATAAGGAATATGAACATTCTCATTAACTACCTGCAAACGGCCGGAAAGAAATAAGACATTGAAAACAAAGCATATGTCATATTTTCCCCATGTTTTTATCTTATCAGCACTTCTTGTTACCTCGTGCCGGAATATCGAAACAACGGTTCTGGAAATAAAGAATCTACGCACAGAATTGCTGACAGACCCTGAAGGAATAGATGTCCTGAATCCAAAACTGACATGGGAAATTTCAGGAAATAAAAGAGGGATCTTTCAGACTGCCTGTCATATTCTGGTAGCCTCATCCCCTGAAAAATTATCTGAAAATGAAGGTGATCTGTGGGATTCCGGGAAAATTTCATCCGGCACATCAATACATGTGCCTTATGAAGGGAAAGCACTTAAAAGCAGGATGAGATGTTACTGGAAGGTCAAAGTATGGTCGGCTTACGGTGAAAGTGACTGGAGTGAACCTGCATTCTGGAGCATGGGTCTGCTTCACGAAATAGAGTGGCAGGGTATCTGGATCGGATATGACAAAGCATTTCCGTGGGATGATGAAGGAATGTTTTCCCGTCTCTCTGCCCGTTATCTCCGAAAGGATTTTACAGTATCCAAAGAGGTAAAACGGGCAACAGTTTACATAATCGGGCTGGGACTATATGAACTCTGTATTAACGGACAGAAAATTGGCGACCAGGTTCTCGCACCCTCTCCCACTGACTATCTGAAAAACGTGAAATACAATGTCTTCGATGTTTCGGATAAGCTTCAGTCGGGTATGAATGCAGCCGGAGTTATTCTTGGTAATGGCAGATATTTCACAATGCGTAACTATAAAGCATATAAAATCAAGAACTTCAGCTATCCGAAAATGTTATTCCAGATGGAGATTGAATATACTGACGGATCTGTGAACGTGATAACAAGTGACGAGACATGGAAATTTACTGCTGATGGCCCCATCCGCTCAAACAATGAATACGACGGAGAAGAGTATGATGCCCGTAAAGAAATGCCCGGATGGAACATGCCCGGATTCGATGCCGGCAAATGGCTAAATGCAGAGTCGGTACAGGAACCCGGAGGCAGACTCGAGGCTCAGATGAATGAGAATATGAAGATAATTCAGTCTGTCAGACCAGTTTCAATAAATCGAATCCGACCCGACACCTGGATAATTGACATGGGACAGAATATGGTCGGCTGGGTTAAGATGAAAGTTAAAGGAGAAAGAGGAAAGCAGATAAAATTACGGTTTGCGGAGATATTAAATGACAACGGAGAATTGTCAACATATAACCTCAGGGATGCAAAAGCCACCGACATATATATACTGAAAGGAGGCGCAGAAGAAACCTGGGAACCATCATTCGTTTACCATGGTTTCCGCTATGTAGAAATAACAGGATATCCGGGAATACCACAAACCAGCAATTTCGAAGGAAGAGTTGTTTCAGATGATCTGAAAACAACCGGTACTTTTGAAACTTCAGATCAGCTTACCAACCAGATCTTCAGAAATACCTGGTGGGGAATAATCGGTAACTATAAGGGAATGCCAATAGATTGTCCGCAGCGAAATGAAAGACAACCCTGGCTGGGCGACCGGACAGTTGTATCATACGGCGAAAGCTTTATTTTCGACAACGCAAGGCTCTATCTGAAATGGATGGATGATATATATTTTACTCAGAAAGCAGATGGCGCTATCTGCGATGTTGCACCGGCTTATTTCAAATACTACAGCGACAACATGACCTGGCCGGGAACATATCTTATGGTTGCAGGAATGCTGAATGTTCAGTTTGGTGATAAATCCCATATAGAGAAACATTATCCTTCAATGAAGAAATGGCTTAACTATATGAGGGAAAGATATATGAACGAAAACTATATCGTAACCAAAGACAGCTATGGCGACTGGTGTGCACCTCCTGAAACAATAGAGGCCGGAAGAGGTAAAAGTGCAAATGTAAAACATCCGAGCAGACTGATCTCAACTGCATATTACTATCATTTTATGGAGTTAATGCAGGATTTTGCAAACCTGACGGGAAATGACAAGGACATTCCCGGGTTTTCAAGACTGGCAGAAAACATAAAAGAGGGATTCAATAATGAGTTTTTCAATGAGGAAGATTTTACTTATGGAGATAATAACCTTACAGACAATTTATTACCATTATACTTTGGTTTAGTACCTGAAGATCACACAAAAGATGTACTTGATAATATCATCAAAATAATAGAAATAAAAAATAATGGGCACTTAAGCTGCGGAGTGATCGGTGTACAATGGCTAATGCGGACACTGACACAGAACGGTAGGTCAGATCTGGCTTTCAAAATTGCCACGAATACCACCTATCCGGGCTGGGGCTACATGATCGAGAACGGAGCAACTACGATCTGGGAACTGTGGAATGGCAATACTGCCGCTCCTGATATGAATTCATATAACCATGTTATGATGCTGGGTGATCTTATAATCTGGTATTACGAAAACCTGGCAGGCATAAAATCAGATCCTGACTACCCTGGTTTCAAAAAAATAATAATGAATCCTGAAATAATTGACGGACTTGATTTCGTGAAAGCTTCTTACAAATCTGTACACGGTCTTATCAGAAGCGAATGGAAGAAAAAAGATAAAAAGTTTTACTGGGATATAACAATACCAGGAAACTCAAAAGCTGTCATTGGAATTCCGTCAGTTACCAGATCCGGGGTAAGCGAAAGCGGAACAAAAGCTTCACAAGCTGAAGGGATCAGATTTCTGAAAATGCAGGATGGCAGGGCAATGTTTGAGATCGGTTCTGGTCATTACAGCTTCATCTCGGAATATCAGTAACAGAAAACAGATCTCCCATATACCCTTGATTCTTTCGGCAATTCAATCCGGCATAACATATAATTTTAAAAGTATAAAAAATGAACAGGAAATTTTTTGCAATTACACCTTTACTATTCTTCATACTGAGCCTTAATATCAGTGCCCAGGCAAACTACAACGCACTTCCCTGGAGCATGAATACAGCGTACAATCACTATCTGATGCGTATTGTACACAGGCAGTATGCCGATCGTGAAGCAGACTTGTCAAAGGCATTTTCCACGCAGGCAACAATGACAGCTTACCGCGATGAACGTATCCGGCGTTATAGAAAAATAGCCGGAGAATTTCCCGGCAAGGGTGATCTGAATTCAAAGATCGTCAGAACTGTTAAATATGATGGTTTCAGGATTGAAAGCATAGTTTTTGAAAGCATCCCGAAAAGGTATGTGACTGCCAGCCTTTATATCCCTGACGGACAGGGTCCCTTTCCCGCAGCACTGGAACTCTGCGGCCATGGGCTCGGAGGTAAAATCCCGGCTTCCCAGGCTGCGATACTGTTTGCCCTGAATAAGATAGCCGTTCTGGTTGTAGATCCGATCGGCCAGGGAGAACGCATACAGTTTGTGGACAAGAACAGTCAGACACTCACAAGAGGTGCAACAACAGAGCATACGCTTCTGAATCAGGGCGCAAACCTTCTGGGTAGCAGCCTCGCCGCTTATGAATACTGGGACAATCACAGGGCTGTTGATTATTTGCTTACACGAGACGATATTGACAAATCGCGGATAGGTGTTTATGGAAGTTCCGGAGGAGGTACACAAACTGCTTACATGATCGGTCTCGATGACCGAATAACTGTAGCATCAGTGTGCAGCTACTTCACTGAAAGGGAAAGCGTTCTGCAGGAATTTGGAGCTTCCGACGGATGTCAGCACATTCCTTATGAAGGCCGGGAACAACTTGAAATAGCTGATTTTGTTATGATGATGGCACCCAAACCTGTCCTCATAATGTCAGGAAAATACGATTTTGTTGACTACTGGGGTGCCTTAAGGGCTTTCGAAGAACTTAAAAGTGCTTATACCGCACTCGGAAGTCCGGATAAAGTAAGTATGTTCTCAATTGAAGCAGGACATGGAATGCCCTTACCAAAACGCGAAGCACTGGTCTCATGGTTCTGCAAATGGATGTATGGCAGCAACAAACAAATAACAGAGACACTACAGATATCTATTCCCTCAGCTGATCTGCAGTGTACACCAACCGGACAGGTAATCACTTCCTATGCTGATAATATTTCAATCCCCGAATATCACAGAAACCTTGCCACCGAATATGAGATCCTGAGAGCCGGTTTTCTTAAAAAGGGAAAAAGTGAAGTAAGGAATAAAGTACTGGAGCTTCTCGGAACAGAGCTACCCGGTGAAAAAATAATCGCCGAACAGACCGGCATGATCAAGGCAAGGAATTATGACCTGTTTAAATTCCAGATAATAAAACCAGGGGAAATGCCGCTTCCATGTGTGGTCGTCTACCCCGAAAATGCCGGTCCGAAAAGCAATGTGACCATATACCTGAACGAGACAGGGAAAAGTGACTTCCTTTCTGATGAAAATACTGTTTTATCATATGTTAACAGGAATGAGATTGTGATTGCTGCTGACCTCCGCGGGTATGGAGAGACGGCAGATCCCATGAGCCTTAACGAAACAAAGTACTGGAACAAAGAGTACCGCAATGCCATGATAAGCATGCATGCCGGGAAACCGGCAATGGGACAAAGGGTTACAGATATAATATCACTTGTCGATTTTGCCCGCTCTGATAAACTGCTTAAAGGCCGGAAAATATATATAAGCGCCAACGGCTCATACGGTCCTGCAATAATTCATGCCACATTCCTCGACCAGAGAATAGAAAGTGCAGAGATTACAGGGTCAATAAAATCTTTTAATGAGTATCTTACAAATCCGATGCAAAGGGATGTATATACAAATGTATTATACGGAGTTCTGAAATATTACGATCTGAAAGATCTGGTTGAATTGGCCGGAAGGAACAGGATCAGGATCCCGGATTAAGCTGTTATCCGGAAGATTTTTTAACCAGGCATTCCCTGGTGATTACAATATTGCCCTTCGTGTTGAGAATAAAATTATTTACATGATAAAAATGATCCTCTCTGTCCTTTCCTCGCTGATCCTGTCTGTCTGTTCCGGACAACTGCCGGCTGATTACAGATCACTCGATCCCCGAAATCCGATTGTTTTCGGAGGTGACCATATCATCTACAAAGGAGATACAATTAAACTCGGTCCGCTTGCATTTTTTATTGATGGTCAGCTTTCTGATGATGAAGCTGCAAAGTACCCTTTCGTATTCAATACTGTTAATGAGGCAGCAGAACACCAGACTGACGGTACGGAAGATTCCCCGATGATATTCTATTTGGCTCCGTGGGTTTACTGGATCGATGATCCTGACGACCCGGCAGTTCGTGTAGGAAAAGACGGACAGGGTCCATACGGACTTGTAATTGATTGCGAATGGCTGAAGTTCTTCGGACTAAGCGACAAAGCCGAAAATATCGTTCTTGCATGTAACAGGGGTCAGACTATCGGCTCTCAGGGCAATTTTACAATGTTCAGGCTTATCGGAGATGGGACAAGCTCTGAAAATGTTACTTTCGGTAACTATTGCAATGTCGATCTCGTGTTTCCCCTCAAACCGGAACTTAACAGACAAAAGAGAGCTTCAGCAATTGTCCAGGCACAGCTGATCTTTACAAATGGAGATAAGATCTTTGCCAGAAATACGCGGTTCATCAGCAGACTCAACCTGATGCCTTTTGTGGGAGCAAAGCGTGCATTGTTCGACAGATGCCATTTCGAGTGTACCGACGATGCCATGTGCGCCACAGGTGTTTACCTGAACTGCTCCATGGATTTTTACAGTTCAAAACCCTTTTACGCAACAACCGGAACAGGTGCAATCCTTCTCAATTGTGATGTAAAGCTCTTAACGCGCGGAGAACAATACTTCACTAAAGGAGGAGGACAGGTTGGTGTTGTTGACACCCGCTTTACCGGTGATTATGCGAAATACATTGGCTGGAGAGACATTGTGCCGAAAGAAGCCCGTAACTATCAGTATAATGTGACCTTCAACGGAGAGGACTACCTGATAAGCCCGAAGGATCCACAGACAACTGTTGATATTGACAATAAAGCGGTTCTTGATGCATACCGGTTTGAACATAACGGAAAAATAATATATAATATCTATAATCTTCTTCGGGGTAATGATAACTGGGATCCCCTGGGAATGAAAAATATCGTTCTTGAAGCAGAACAGGAAAGCGGGAAAAATTATTCAATGCTGCCGGTCCAGCTTCTGATTTATCCGGTCGCAGGAGCTGCTTCAGAAAACCTGAGCGGAAGGACCAATCCAACACTTGCACAGATGATGAATCCTTCACGAAGAATTACGATTGAGACCAATAAGGATTTTGTCAGATTAGATTCGAAAATATACAGGTTTGGCATTTGCGAAATGAAGGGAGAATTCATAAAATGGACTGTTAATCCCGGACAGGAATCCCTTGCAGAGCTACGAGTTTCAGAAGACGGTTCCTCGTGTGATGTCATTCCCGTCAACAAAAAAGATGAACCATCTGAGGTCACCGTTATTGCCACAATCCCATCAGGTCTTGAAGCAGCGTATGTTATTAATGTAGCTCCTGAGAAGCTTAATCCTCCTGCTTTTATTTCGGCTCCCCGGATTTCAGGACCAAAGAAAGGTAAGCTGATCGTTGAATATAAACTCGACATGAATTATGACGACAATTCGCTTGTAACATGGTACCGTTGCACAGATGCCGGTGGCTCGAACCCTGTCGAAGTGGCTGTATCAAGGTTTGATAAACCTTTATCGGAGTATGAACTTTCGGCAGGCGATGCAGGCTACCACATCATGGTTTCAGTCGCCCCGAAACACTTAAGATGTGATGCAGGCTCCCCTGTTTCATCCGTGAGCAGGAAGAAGATAAGAGAGAAACATATTATAGCTGACAGAAATGTGCTCCTTACTGATTTCAAAAACGTATCTACAAAAAATCAGCCTGAGATCAGTCCGGGATTCTGGACAATGACACATGGTCCGGGTTCTGCTGCTACCAGACTATTCCCCGGAACTGAACCAGGTGATGCATGGTATTACGGAAACGGAAGCGAGGGATCAGCAGGTGTGACAGGACTGCTGCAGGGAAGAACAGGCAGGCTTCTTTATACGCCTGTGGGAAATAATTATGGCGATATGAAACTTTCGATGACGGTTTCTCCCAGCAAAACGGCAGGCCAGGGTTTCAGCATCGCCCATCTTTACATGGATGTGCTGATAAAGTTCGACACAAGGAACATGTCAGGTTATGGCCTTCGTTTCATCCGGACAACAAAATACGGTGATGCTGTCGATTGTATGTTCGTAAAATATGACAAAGGAAGTGTGGAAGAGATAAGCAAACCGGTGACTACAAGCTGCTACAGGACACCATGTACTATCACTGTCGAAGTTAAGGGAAACACAATTAATGCTCACGCTGAAACCACAGCAGACTATTACAGGGTACCAGGAAGACCTGAGGTGCTTCCCGAAGTAAATATTGAAACCAATATTGTTCCCGAAAAAGCCGGTGGATTCGGTATTGAATTCAACGGCGGAGCCTCAACAATGATAAATGAAATCAAAGTTGAGTGGAAATAGTTATCAGACCAGCTTCCACGGACTGCGGTACTCATAATGCATGAGCTTTGTGGCAGCACCGTCGGCATCATCAACAAATGTTTCTGTCGCAGGATCCCATTTGATAGTTCTTTTCAGTTCACATGCAATATTACCGAGTGTACAAACTGTACAACTGCTATGGCCTATTTCGACAGGAACAACAGGATCGATCCGAGCCTTTACAGCCTCGACAAAATTCACCTGATGAGGAATTCTTGTCTCATAAGGCCCTTCAACATTAGTTGCAGATGCAGGCGGATCAAACTTCGGATCGGATGATTTGAAATATCCTCTTGCAACCTCTATCCATCCGTTCTCTCCGATGAATTTAACACCTTTTGTCATTTTTTCATCAAAGGGCTCTGATGTCATAACCACTCCATTTGCATAAGTCCATGAAATAAACTCTGTACCGTCCCCAATCGGAGCAATTTCGACCGGACCACTTTTATCCATTCCCAGTCCCCACTGTGCTATATCGAACATATGTGCTCCCCAGTCGGTTGTAAAACCTCCGCCCATTTCTTTATACCATCTCCAGCCACCCCAGAATTCTTCATCTTTCGGAGGATCGAGAGAAATTGGAGGATTCAGTTCTTTGTTATAATGAATTGTCTCGGGAAGAGGTCCCAGCCAGAGATCCCAGTTAAGGTCTGCAGGCAGCGGTTCCAGCGGGAGATTATATGGTGTCGGAGGTGCTCCCACATAAGCATTAACTTTCGTGATCTTACCTAATGCGCCTTCCTGTACCAGTTTAACTGCATGCTGAAATTCAGGACTGGAGCGTTGCTGGCTTCCGACACCCAGTATACGGTTGGTTTCACGGACAACTTTTCTAAGTTCCTGTCCTTCCTTTATTGTGAAAGTCATCGGCTTTTCAAGATATACATCCTTGCCGGCCTTGCATGCGGCAATTGCAACCATTGCATGCGAATGGTCCGGAATAGCTATAACAACAGCATCTATATCCTTACGGCCAAGAACATCCTGGTATTTTTCATAGGTATCTACCTTGAATTTTGTGCCGGCATTTGTATAGAATTCCGAAACTCTTTTTTCAAAGCGCTGACGCTTGATGCCATAAACATCACATCCGGCCAGAACCTTTACACCGGGTATCTGAATAAATCCGTTCATCAGGAACATTGCCTGACGGCCAAGTCCTATAAATCCTAATCTGAGGTCTCCGGCAGCCGCGGCTGATCCCTTACAACCGGCAAGATACGGTACTACAGCAGCGCCGGCTACACCTGCAACTGCAGTGTTGATAAAACGGCGCCTTGACCAATTTGAATTCTTATTTTCCATAACAGGGTATAATTTATATTAAGGTTAAACTACGATCCAAACTAAAATCTCCCGAAGATAAAATATTTCTCCGTATTACAAAAGATTGAGGAATAAAGAAATAAACCGGGATTATTTGTTTCCATTTTCCTTTCGAGATGAAGAACCGGTTCTCCCTTCTTCAGATTCAGGAAGCGGCTGATTCTGGGAAAGGTCTGTATAGCTTTTATTCGCTGCTCTCCTCCTTTTATCTCAATCTGATAATGATCTCTGAGTATCCTGAAAAGTGACTGATTCTCAAAATTGCGCGATGTGATCCTCGGAAGATTGATGTTGGCTATAAAGCTGATATCATAAAAAATTGGTACCTCATCAAGCAATCGTAACCTTTCCATATATACACATCCCGATTCCTTCTCAAGATCTGATAAAGGAAACATGAAATCATCTTTCCAGGGAATTATTACCGGTTTGACAATTATTCTTGTTCTAAGATTACGGTCGCCAACTGCTGATGTAGTACCCGAAACAGACAAGATACCTATTTCCCTCGGCAAATGATGAACTATACTGCCCTTCCCCTGATGCCTGCTTATATAGCCGTCATTTGCCAGGTTGCTCAGAGACTGCCTGACAGTCGGCCGGGTTACACCATATAACTGACACAGTTCATTCTCTGAAGGCAATAGATCTCCTTCTTTGTAAACCCCTTCAACTATATGCTTCCGGAGTATTTCATAAAGCCGTTTATGCTGTGGTATTTTCCCGGTCGCTACCATTTCCGGTATAATTTCCGGTAAATATATTATAATTTACTTGTAAATACAAGTTATTTGACTTAATTTTGTGACCGTTGATTTATAATGGGATGTGATCTAATTGATTGATTTTTAATTTGACTTATAATAACAAGTTTACAAATTACCACTATCTTCCCCCCTTCAGGGGTTCAGGGGTGTAACAAACAAATAAAATTATGGCCACACCGGTAATAATGCCAAAACAGGGACAGTCGGTCGAAACATGTATAATAACACAATGGTTTAAGGCAACAGGCGACAAGGTCACCACAGGTGATATCCTCTTCTCCTACGAAACAGACAAAGCCGCGTTTGATCTTGAATCCCCTGCCGACGGAATTCTTCTTGAGACTTTTTTCGGTGAAGGAGACGAAGTACCTGTTCTTATAAATGTTGCAGTAATAGGACAAAAAGGAGAACCTACAGATTCTTTCAGACCGGGTCCGGCACCCCTTGTAACAGAAAGTTTATCTTCACAACCTCAGCCTCAGCCTCAACCTCAACCTCAGCCTCAACCTCAACCTCAGCCTCAGCCTCAACCTCAACCTCAACCTCAGCCTCAGCCTCAACCTCATCCCGCCACGGCAGATACCAGAATCCGGATATCGCCACGGGCAAAACGTCTTGCTGAGAATAAAGGAATTGATTACCGCTTCATTGCGGGATCAGGGCCTAACGGAAGGATAATAGTAACCGATATTGAAAAATCAACTTCAGATCTGAAAAGCACTGCAAAACAGGTAGCTGTAACAGGATCTGAATATACAGAAAAACCTCTGACAAATGTCCGTAAGCTTATAGCAAAGGCTATGCATAACTCACTTCAGACTTCTGCACAGCTTACACACCACATGAGCGCTGATGTCAGAAGACTTCTGGAAGCCAGGAAAAAGAACAAGGAAGAAATCGCATCAGGGTCAGCTTCAGTTGAAATTACACTTAATGATATGGTTTGCTGGTGTGTCATCAGGGCACTTGAAAAATTCCCCGAGGCAAACAGTCATTTTCTTGGTGATAAAATCAAAGTCTTTAACAGGGTGAATCTCGGCCTGGCTGTTGATACTCCCCGGGGATTAATGGTACCTGCCTTGAAAAATGCCGATACTTTTAACCTGAAAAGCCTGGCAAGGGAGCTCAAGTCTGTTGCTGAAGCCTGCCGGAAAGGAAATATTAATCCTGAACTGATACAGAGTACTGCAGCCTCTTTCACTGTTTCAAACCTTGGTAACTATGGGGTTGAAATGTTCACACCTGTTATCAATCTGCCGCAGGCTGCTATACTGGGAGTCTGTACAATAATCAGCAGACCGGTCGACCTGGGAAACAATACATTCGGTTTTGTTCCGTACATGGGTCTCTCTCTCACCTATGACCACAGAGCCATAGACGGAGGACCGGCAACATTGTTCCTGAAAGAGATAAAGACGCAGATTGAGAATTTTAAAGTTGATTGATTGGAAGAAGCGAGTGTAATTAGTAGTAAACGAAAAAGATTGCTTCGTCCCGATTTAATATGCTTAAGGTTTTCCGCAGACATGTAGCGGGACTCGCAATGACAGTACAAAAGAGAAAACTGACCGATCACAAGACCGCACGACTGCACGACCGTAAGCCTTCGCTGAAGCTACGGCTTACAAAGCATGACCGCACGACTGCACGACCGCAAGACCGCAAGACAATAATACCGTAATACCTTTATAGAAATGCCAAAAAGTCAAAACATTATTCCGGGTGAAGTAAGAAAACCACAGTTCATAGAATTTGGGAAGATCCCTGTTAACCAGTATAACAAGACCATCGGGGAGGAAAAGAAGAATTACACAAATGACGATCTGATAAGGATCTATCATGACATGGTCGTAATTCGTGAGTTTGAGACCATGCTGAACCTTATCAAGACAAAAAATGAATACAACGGGATAAGCTATAACCACCCCGGTCCCGCACATCTTTCGATAGGACAGGAAGCTTCAGCCGTTGGAATGGCTTATAATCTCGGAGTGGAGGATTATATTTTCGGTTCGCACCGGAGCCATGGAGAGATTCTCGCCAAAGGGCTCTCTTCAATAAATAAGCTTGGTGAAGACTCACTTTATTCAATAATGAGTAATTATTTCGGAGGAAAGACCCTTAAGGTGGTCGAGAAAGGATTTAAGGGCGATATAAAAGGACTATCAATACACTTCTTATTATATGGAGCGCTGGCAGAAATATTTGCACGCGAAAATGGTTTCAATAAAGGGCTTGGCGGTTCCATGCATGCATTTTTTACTCCTTTCGGAATATATCCGAACAATGCCATAGTCGGTGGTTCAGGGGATATTTCGGTAGGTGCGGCTTTATATAAAAAGATTAACAGAAAGAAAGGTATAGTCGTTTGCAATATCGGCGATGCCTCAACTGCCTGCGGACCTGTATGGGAAGGTATTTGCTTTGCCACGATGGATCAGTATAAAACCCTCTGGGATGGTGAATATAAAGGAGGATTGCCGCTTATTTTCAACATTATGGATAACCTTTATGGTATGGGAGGCCAGACGATGGGTGAAACGATGGGCTTTGGCATTCTTGCCCGCCTTGGAGCCGGCGTAAATCCCGAGATGATGCATGCCGAACGCGTCGATGGTTATAATCCCCTCGCGGTAATTGATGCTTTCAGAAGGAAGATGAAGATCATTGAGGAAAAGAAAGGTCCGGTCCTTCTTGATACACTTACATACAGGATAAGCGGACATTCACCATCAGACGCATCATCATACAGATCTAAGGAGGAAATAGAACTTTGGCAGAAAGAAGATTCTATCCTTGCTTATGGAAGCCAGCTTGTGGAAGAAGGTATTGCAAAGCAGGATGAACTTGATGAGATACGTGAGGAGACAGCGGAACTTATCACCCATATCCTGAAACTTGCAGTAAGTCATGACACATCTCCGCTGCTCGATCTCAAAAAAGATCCTGATGCAATCGGGAAAATGATGTTTTCTTC
>CAZWUB010000053.1:0-1676 GCA_964637415.1 uncultured Rikenellaceae bacterium | reverse complement strand
ATAGCTGAAATAATGTACTGCGATTTCCTCGGAAGATCTGGTGATGAAGTATTTAACCAGTTACCAAAGTGGCAGGCAATGAGCGGAAACCTCATTAAAATGCCGGTTGTTGTAAGAGTCTCTGTAGGTTCTAAATACGGAGCCCAGCACTCTCAGGACTGGTCATCACTTACTGCTCACATTCCCGGACTGAAAGTTATTTTCCCTGCTACTCCTTATGATGCCAAGGGACTAATGAATTCAGCCCTTCAGGGGACAGATCCGGTGATCTTCTTTGAAAGCCAGAGAATTTATGATGTTGGTGAGATGTTCCATGAGGAAGGTGTGCCCGAAGGTTATTATGAGATCCCGATCGGTGAACCCGATATCAAAAGACGTGGCGATGATATTACTATATTGTCAATCGGAGCAACGCTCTATACTGTAACAAAAGCAGCTGATATTCTGAAAGAAAAATATGGTCTTAATGCGGAAATAATTGATGCCAGAACACTGGTCCCCTTTAATTATGCTCCGGTTATCGAATCTCTCAGAAAAACAGGAAAGATTCTCCTTGCAAGTGATGCTTCATCAAGAGGATCATTCCTTAAGGATATGGCACAGACAATTACAGAACTTGCATTTGACTGGCTTGATGCTCCTCCGGTTGTTGTGGGATCGCGTAACTGGATCACCCCGGCCTATGAAATGGAAGAATACTTCTTCCCCCAGCCCGGGTGGATCATCGATGCAATCCATCAGAGAATTGTTCCGCTTAAGGGACATACACCCGGATCTGATTTTTCAGATGAGAAACTTATCGCTTTAAATAAAGAAGGAGTCTGACAAATCTTAAGTTTAACTTTTAATATCTTTATTGCTCTAATTACTCTTTCAATGCAGCAGATAATAGAGAAAATAAAGAGCAAAGCCGGTTTCATAATTGATATGGATGGTGTTATCTATCATGGAAACAGGCTCTTGCCAGGAGTCACCGAATTCGTCGCCTGGATGGAAAGATCAGGAAAACAATACCTATTCCTTACTAATGCGAGTGAAAGGACTCCCAAAGAACTGCATGAGAAACTTAAAAGGCTGGGTATAGAAGTCGCCGAGGACCATTTCTATACAAGTGCACTGGCCACAGCAAGCTTCCTTGCCAGTCAGACACCTGATGGAAGTGCATACATAATTGGCGATGCAGGATTGATCCATGCGCTGTACAGCGTTGGATATACAATAAATAATGTAAATCCCGATTATGTAGTTGTCGGTGACACTCATGGTTATAACTTTGAGAAGATCGAACTTGCAGTAAACCTGGTACTCAAAGGAGCCCGGCTTATTGGAACCAATCCTGATGTCAGCGGCCCGATAGAAACCGGTATCACTCCTTCAACAAAAGCTCTCGTGGCTCCGATAGAGATCGCATCGGGAAAAGAAGCATATTTCATCGGTAAACCCAATCCTCTTATGATGCGGATCGCTCTCAAAAAGCTTGGCACAACAAGGGAAGATGCAATTGTAATCGGCGACCGGATGGATACCGATATAAGGTGCGGACTTGAATCAGCAATAGATACCCTGCTGGTCCTCAGCGGAATAACCGGCAAAGATGATATCGATAAATTCCCCTACCGCCCTCAGTATGTATTAAACGGTGTGGCTGATCTTGTCTGATCGGGCACAGGGCACAG
>CAZWUB010000052.1:0-23972 GCA_964637415.1 uncultured Rikenellaceae bacterium | reverse complement strand
TTTCTTTATCAAGAGTTGCAAGAAGTTCCGTGTTGATTTTCCCCCGTTCGCTGTTGGCAGATTTTAAAGTAAGTGTACCGATTATATTACGAAGAGTTGTACGGGCAAGCTGAACGATCTGCCACTTATAGTTATTAACATCATATGTCGATCCTTTTACACTCGCTTCATCTGATTTCACCCTGAAATAAACCTGCGCATCAACGCTTGCATTCAGATTATCATTTGTGATTATTTCCTGTGGCTGGGCATCTACCATCTGTTCAGTAACATTTATTACAAATATTCTGTCGATGACCGGTATAATCCAGTGAAATCCGGGGTTTGCAAAATTATGGTACTTACCAAGCCGCTCAATCAGGCCTCGTTCAGTTGGCCTTACGATTCTTATTCCTGCAAAGAAGATCAATACTACAGGAATTATTATGTACAGGTACAAATAGTCCATTTCAATTTCCTTTCTTTTTTAATTAATATTTCATCAAGAAAACATACAGATGACAAGATCGTTATTAAAATTATCATTCCGCCCTGTATAATGCAATTTTTAATACTTTTAGTGATAAATTAAATTACTTCATGGAATTATTTCATCTTATTTCCATTCTGGTTGTATTATCTGCGCTTTTTGCATATATCAATTTCCGTTTTATAAAATTGCCGGGCACAATTGGTCTGATGGCGGTTTCCCTCTTTTTCTCAATTCTGATTTTACTTTCCGGACAGCTTCTTTCTCCATTTAAGAATATTGTAGCTGAAATGCTTTTAAGTATTGATTTCAGTGAATTACTGCTTGAAGGAATGCTGAGTTTCATGCTATTTGCAGGAGCCATTCCAATAAAATATGAAGATCTTAAAAGTGAAAAACGGAGCATATTTATATTTTCAACCGTGAGTGTTGTTATCAGCACTTTTATTGTTGGGTTCTCGACATATTTTCTTTTTTCTCTGTTTGGTATCAGTATTTCATTAATAAATGCCCTGCTTTTTGGTGCATTGATCTCACCGACAGATCCGATAGCTGTTCTGAGCATTCTCAAAAGTGCCGGAGTTTCGAAATCACTGGAAACAAAGATCGCAGGAGAATCGCTCTTTAATGATGGTGTGGCTGTCGTAGTATTTTTAACTATTCTTCAGCTGGCTAAACCTGGGACAGAGCTTAATGCAGGAAATATTCTTTTATTATTCGGGCAGGAAGCTGTCGGAGGTGTTATCCTTGGAATCTTGCTGGGGTATGTTGGTTATCTTCTCTATGTTAGGATCGATAATTATAAAGTTGAAGTTCTGATAACGCTTGCCATTGTAATGGGTGGTTACACACTTGCCCATTACATCCATGTATCAGGTCCCCTTGCAATGGTGATTGCAGGTTTGATAACGGGGAACCATGGCAAAAAACTCGGGATGTCGGAAGTGACAGCCGAATATGTTGACAAATTCTGGGAGCTTGCCGACGATATACTCAATACTGTGCTTTTTGTACTTATCGGCATGGAAGTACTGATCATTAAAACTAGCAGTACAATGATTTTTATCGGGTTACTGATGATAGTGATTGTGCTTATGACCAGATTTATTTCTGTATGGTTACCTTCTGTCATTATCCGTCTGCGTGAAATAATCACGCGCAGAGCACTCATAATTCTGACCTGGGGAGGACTCAGGGGAGGGATTTCAATTGCACTTGCATTATCAATTCCTGCCAGTCTCAACAGGGACATTCTGGTGACTGTTACCTATATTATTGTATGTTTTGCAATACTGGTACAGGGACTGACCATAAATAAGGTTGCCAGAATGAAACTGTAAAATCTCGTGATTCCGGAGCGACTCGAACGCTCGACCCACAGCTTAGAAGGCTGTTGCTCTATCCAACTGAGCTACGGAACCATGTTCAGGCTGCAAAAATACATTTTTTTTGAATTGCTGCAATGATTACTGTAATCTTCTGAACTTACCGTTTACAGATTACCGATTACTGAATACCGATTACCGAATACCGGATATCTGCTATAATTTTTCCCAAAAAAACATAAAACCGCTGCCTGATAACCGGAAATACATGAAATACAGTGAATTTAATTATTAATTATTGTAAGTAACAATTCCCGCAACCTCAACACAGGATATTTCCATCAAAATAAATCTATAATTAGTCAATTTAATTAACCCCTTCGTCATAATGTCATTTTTGGTGCTTTGTCAAGTCAGGAATTCTTTCTTAATTTGTTCTCAAGCTCATGCTATTGGTATAAGAGGAGATGAGCAAGGGTTGGGAGTGAAAATCAACAGGATTGTATTGCAGACATTGACTTTCACATCTGGAACCTGAGGAATAGCGCCAGCTTACCATGGTTCCATCCTTTTATCAGACAGTAGACACGGGAATTATCTCATAAATAAAACCCGCTCCCTGATGTTCACGACCACCCTTCCTCCTCTTATTTTTTTTGGCACCTGCCGAACCGGGAAAATCTTCCGGTTTTATTATTCAGACCCGGTCATTTAAAAATTACACTATCTTTAAAAATTTATCTGAGGCGGATTCGTGTTTTATAGGGGTAAATGAAAACATATATAAGAAGAAGGGAAAAAAACGACAGCCTTGTTGTTTTATTTGGTGCCTGGGGTACTGACGAGAATGTATTTGTACCATTCTGTAATGACGAATTTGATTTCATCCTGTTTTATAATTATTCTGCCGACCAGGCCCTGGTGCTTCCGGAAATGAAGACATATAGAAAGATAGTTGTTATAGGATGGTCTCTTGGCGTATGGGCAGCTGAATACCTGACTCCTTCAACCGGTATAGTTCCTGATGTTACAATTGCTGTTAACGGAACTCCCGTACCACTTCATGACCATTATGGAATTCCTTCCCGTTCATTTGAAGAAGCTCTTAACAACATAACAGAGGAGAGCATGGAAAAATTCTATTACCGGATGTTCGGCAACAGGAGGATATATAATCTGAATTCTGACAAAATACCAAACAGGACTCTTGATTCATTCCATATTGAGATGAGATGGCTTTATAACAGAATAATGGAACAGAAGGAGCCGGGCTTCAGGTGGGATTACGCAGTAACAAGCGAATCAGACAGGATATTCCCTTCTGAAAATGTTATAAGTTACTGGAAAAAGCAGAAAAAGACAAGGCAGATAATAGTTCCCTATCCACATTATATGTTTTACAAGTGGAATTCCTATACCGATTTTATAAGCTATGTTGAAAAACAGAGCAGCAAAGCAACCCTTAAGAAGAAAATCGTTTCCGGCAGCATCAAAGGTCTTTAAGGAGAATGTTTGCATCAGATCGTGATGCCACTTTCTCGTATTTATCAAGTATTTCCGTCACTTTTTCAAATTCCCTGCTCTTTACATCATACCGTTCATGAGTTCCTTTCTTATCAAGACGGGATAATATAAAACTGACTGTCATTTTGTTAATATCCATAGCCGGCTGGTACAAACGCTCCTTGTCTTCATGTTCGATAATAACAGACACGAGTTCTGAATCAGTCAGGTCCTCCAGTATATCTCTTGCCAGACGAACAGGTATTTTAAGTTTTATACTTATATCTTCAGCGCTTAACGGTTTTTCGCCCAGATCAAAATTTCTTATGATAAGGTATAATACCATCAGTATCATCGAGCTTTTCTGACGATGGCTTATGTTGAGTGCTTCAGATTCAAATTCATACCTTGAAACATTCTGGTTTGCAAATGACAATTCTGCACCAAGAAGGATCACAATCCAGCATGTCTCCAGGAATATAAGGAATAATGGTATAGCGGCAAGTCCTCCATATATTGCACTAAGCTTGGTTATGCCAAACTGAAGGTCGACGTAAAGCCACTGAAGTATTTTTAAAAATGTTCCGGCGATGATTCCGGAAATAAGTGCAGGCATAAATCTGACCTTAACATTTGGAATTACAAAAAACAACAATGCAAGCATCAGCCAGGTGAGGATATATGGAACTGACTTAATGAGGAAGCTGATTATCCATTTGAACGATGCAAGTATCGGGGCCCGTTCCATGAATTCCGACAGGTTCGTAATTATAAATATTGTTATACTGCTGGACAGGATGATAAGTATGGGTCCGATAAGGAGGATTGTCAGATAATCCGTAAACTTCCTGTACCATGGTCTGCTTATTGAAGTTTGCCAGATATGATTGAAAGATGTTTCGATCTGATTCAGCAATGAAACTACTGACCATAGAAGTATCATCACACCAATTCCGGCCAGATAGCCTCCCTTGGTACGCTGGACTGTATTTTTTGCACTTTCAAGAAGAGGATTAAGAATATCACCATACATGCTGAATTCCTTACTACCTTTGATCAGTGACTCAAGATTCTGATCAAGTCCGAATCCTTTCGCAATAGCCAATGCAATAGCCACGACGGGAATTATAGAGATCAGTGTATAAAAAGTAAGCGCAGAAGCGCGAAGGCTTACCTTATCGTTCAATGAGTTGCGGGCAGCCAGGACTAATATCCTGAGCTGTCTGATTAAGAAGCTTTTCCTACGGGATAATTCCGAAAGTGGTGTATGCCAGATAGCATTATTCCACTTTTTAATTTGTCTTAATGGCCACGATAATTCAGGATTTGCCATTGATAAATTTTTGATTGCAGAACACTACTCAAACCAATTTCACAGCCTCAAAGATACAAAAACATTGTAAGCTGTTCAATTGTAGAGCTATATATTTATTGTTGGAAGGATTTTTCGTCTCCCGTGGATCTCGCGGTATGTACAGAACAAACAGACTTTATAGAACCGGAATAACCAGAGCGGAGGGTTGAATGAATCAATCCTGATTTCCATCCTGTCACGGTATCGGATATAAACCCCTGCCAGGATAAGTGTCATTCTGAAGACTCTCAAAATATTATAAATTTGGAGCAGCCTTACAGTTGATGAAAAACCAATCTTATCAGTAACCATATCATAAAGCATGCTGAGGTTCTCAATTCCAAGTTTCGTTTTATTCAGGAATTCCCTGTTTGATTCTATACCTTCGTGATGCAGTCCGTTATCAATATGGTCAATTTTTATTCCTGCTTTTTTGAGCTGGTAACTCATCAGGGTATCCTCATGCCCGTATTGCTTCAGTTCTTCGTTAAATCTTAATTTTGAGAAAATACTCCTGTCGATAAGTACATTAAAGGTTGAAAACCTCTGATACGGCCGCTTATTCCTTTCTGATGCTTTAAGTTCGTCTTTTTTACGTCCGTATTTCCATCTCAGAATTTTGTCGGGATCGCCCGGAGGGCTTTTGTGGTATATTACCCCGCCGCATGCGACTCTGGCATAAGACATTACCGGTATCCATTTCTGAATATATGCTTCGGCAGTACCAGGTATCATTGTATCGGCATCGATGAACAACAGGAAATCACCCTTTGCCTCAAGGGCAAGTCTGTTACGGATCGCAGCCCTGCCTATGTTTACAGGAGAGTCGAGGACTCTGACACCATTTCCTTCAAGTGATTTATATTTTATCGCATATTCTGGCGATGATCCGTCGTTCCCGATTATTATTTCCTCCAGTTCCGGAATCCTCCCGATGCAGCTCTTCATACTGTGTACTAGAGCTACTATATCATAATCACACACCGGTATGAGCATGGAAATTGTCATCTGATCTACCCTTGAATTAATCAGTCAAATTTACAATTAATTTCCGAATATAGTTTGTACAGCTATTTTGCCAAAGTAATTGCAATGACTATTTTTGTATTCATTCTGATAAGGGATTTTGTATGAAAAAGTTTTTTCCTCTTTACATTCTGATGCTCTTTCCTTTGATAGCCTGCAGCCAGATGAAGACCGGTTATGAAATAAGGGTTTCGATTGACGGCCTCCGGGATTCTTCAATTTACCTGGCCTATCATTTTGGTGACAAGCAATATATTACCGATACCACTAAGCTGGATGGCAGCGGTCAGGGAATTTTTTCGGGAAATGAATCTCTCCCGCAGGGCATTTATATGGTTGTTTTACCAGGACGTAAGTACTTTGAGGTTCTTATGACTGAAAATCAGTATTTCTCGGCATCGTGTTCCCATGATGATTTCTTTAATACCCTGAAATTTACAGGATCGGATATCAACACTGCATTTATTGACTACCAGAAACACTGGGTATCAATGCAGAAGGAAGCATCATCAATTGCGAACAGGGTAAGAGGAAATAAAGCGAACAGTGATTCGCTGAGCATACTAAGCTCCAGACAAAGAGATTATGAGGAAAAAATGAAATCATATCTGAGAAGTGTAGTAAAAAAGAATGAACCAAATCTTCTATCTGTTCTTGTCAGGTCAATGTTGCCTCTCGAAGTCCCGGAGTTTGATTTACCAGCAGGAACTCATAATCCCGACTCTGTCAAATGGGTGAAAAGGTACAACTATAACAAGGATCATTTCTTTGATAACATTGATCTCACTGATGAAAGGATACTTCGGACCCCGATTTTTCAGGCCAGAATTGATGCCTTCTTCAAAAACGTTGTAATACAAGCCCCTGATTCTATAAACAGGGAGATTGATAAACTGATAAAAAAGTGTGAATCTAACCCCAAAATATTCCAGTTTGTTTCAGTTTATCTGTTCAATCATTTTCGGGAAAGTGAAATTATGGGTCATGATGCAGTGCTTGTAAAGCTTGCTGATGATATTTACCTGTCGGGCAAAGCCGACTGGGTAACTCAGGAATTCAAAGATGATCTTCATAAGCAGGTCGAGTTACTGAGACATAACCTGATCGGATTAAAAGCGCAGAACCTTGTAATGGATTCATATAAAGGAATATTCGTTGCCCTTCATGATATAGAAAAGGAGTTCACTATCATTTATTTCTGGGAACCCAATTGCGGCCATTGCAAGGAATCGACGCCGAAACTTAAAGCATATTACGAAAAGGCAAAGAATGACGGCATTGAGGTTTTTTCGGTATGTACCACAGATAACAAGCAGGAATGGACAAAATATATTGAAGATCATGGCCTTTCATGGATCAATGGATGGGATCCGAACCGGAGTACCCACTTTGATTATTTTTACAATGTACAAGCCACTCCATTATTATATGTTCTGGACCGTAATAAAAAAATAATCGCAAAGAAACTCTCTGTGGATGATATTCCCTCATTCATAGAAAATTACAGGAAGTATTTCAGGTAATTTTGGCCGTCAGCTTCAGCTGACGGATCAGAGAAGCCTCTCTTCCCATGGGGACTTTAGTCCCTATTGGGTTAAAGCCCGGGGAAAGATGTGATGAAAGATCAGCTTAAAAAAAGGAGGGGAAACTTTTGAGAAGTGTTACCAGTTCATACAGCGTTTTGCAATCAGTTGTGGTTTCGCCAATACAAAGTATCCATCCTGAATTTCCGGAAGGCAATTTAACCCGTGGGATCATTATTTCATCAGTAACTGCATATCCCGCTCTTATCAGGGCTTTAATTGTGTAGTTCCTGATCCGGCTTTCTTCTCCCTGTATCTGTATTTTCGGCAGAGATGATGAACTCCGGTCGAATGATCCGTTTTCAGGATTGAAGCCTGTGATATCCGGGTCGAAAAGGCAGTCAAAATCATTTGCCAGATTCAGGTCTTCAGGAGCTCCCTGGATAACTCCGCTTTCTGCTAAAAGCCAAATCTTATCAGCCTGATTTACAGCAATATTAAAATCATGAGTAGAAAAGATGATTGTCCTTCCTGTTGAAGTCAGTTCCTTCATAAGGCTGATGATTCCGTACTTTCCGGAAATATCAAGGAAGGCCATAGGTTCATCCATTATCATAATTGGAGTGTCCTGGGCAAGCACCCTTGCAATCATTGTCCTCTGACGCTCTCCATCAGAAAGTTCTGAAACAAGCCTGTTTTCAAAACCGGTCAGTCCGGCTTTGGCAATAGATTTTCTTATTATCAGATCGGCTTGTTTGTCAAGATGGCCGATCCAGTTTGTATGAGGGAACCTGCCAAGTGCTACAAGATCATATACCCTCATGTGACTGACCTTAACAATATCAGTTGAAATATAACCGACATTTGTTGCAAATTTCAATCTTGAAAATCCTTCCGTCGCTTCATTATTGATAAGGACCGATCCGCCGAGGTATTTCTGCAATCCTGCAACAGATCTCAGCAGTGTGCTTTTCCCAATACCATTCCTGCCAAGGATAGCGACCAGTTCCCCGGCAGATGCCGATGCATCAAGTGGCGGAAGTAAGGGCAATGATCGCTTTCCTGAAGCATAGCCAATGAGCAGTGATTGAATTTTTAATATTTCAGGAAGTATATTGCTCATCAGAATAGTTCTGAATTTCTGTTCTTTCTGAGGATGACCCATAAGACGACAGGTATTCCGATAAGGGAAGTTACCGAATTCAGAGGCAGAACATTTTCTGACCCCGGCAGTTGTGACAGGATGTCGCTTATCAGCATAATTATGGCTCCTGTAAAAACAGTACCGGGAACAAGCAGTCTGTGGTCTGATGTTCTCATAAGATTTCTGACAATATGCGGAACAGCTATGCCAATAAATGCTACAGGGCCGCAAAATGCCGTAACACTTCCGGCAAGGATACTTGTGGATGTAAAAACGACAATTCTGGCAAAGCGGACATTAAGACCTATGCTGGATGCATAGTTCTCTCCTATGAGCAATGCATTCAGCATTTTGACCGAAAAAATACTCATCAACACACCTGCTGCCACGGATAATGACAATAGATTCAGTTGTCCGGATGAAAGATTTCCAAGGCTACCCATGGTCCAGACAACATAAGCCTTCAGCATTGTCTCATTGCTGAAATACTGCAGGATGCTTACTATGGCTGATATTCCGCTTGCAAGCATCATACCTGTTATCAGTATTGTCATTATATCCCGAACCCTGGCCGATATGAACATTATCAGCATCATAACTGCGCCTGCTCCGACCCAGGCTGCTGATACTATCATCCAGCTTCCCGATGATTGAATGTTACCGGGTTCAAAACCCGATGAAAAACCCAGAATGACCAGGGCAACTCCTAACCCTGCTCCCGAACTGACACCAAGTACATAAGGGCCAGCCATAGGGTTCCTGAAGATTGTCTGCATCTGCAATCCGCTCAGCGATAATGCAATGCCTGCAAGTATTGCAGTGAACGCTTTCGGTAAACGAAATTTGAAAATCAAAGTTTCGGTATTGACATCTGCATTACCTGCGAAAGCCTTTATCACATCAGCCGGACGGATCGCTACCGATCCGAGGAAAATATCGAGAATAAAAAAGACAAAAAGCAGTAAGATAAGGATCAGGATTACCCATCTCCTTTTTAAAGCTGATGAATCCTCAGGAAATCGCTGTAAATAGCTTTGTGGCGGCTGCATTTTTCTTATTCAATTTTTCTGTAATAAACCAGACTGTGATCCGGAAATAGTTCCGGATGCAGAATTGATGCTATGTCCTTCAGGAGAATGTGAGGATTTATGGTACCGCTTTCCCAGTAGTCGTTACCACCAGATGAATTAAGCCTTTTATTATTATTGAACAGTTTACCTTTAACAAATGGAGGAACAGAACCAAGTCTGGGATCGATCGAAACTATCTCTTCTTTTGAGAGGACACTTCCTGTGTTAAGCCAAAAATCAGCATTAAGTGACTCAATATATACATTTTCCAATCCATATGGCATTGACACTGATGATTCAGTATTTTCCCAGAGATATTTTCCTCCGGCATCCCCTATAAGCCTGCTTATGTAAGAATTTCCAGGTGATATATACCATGTATCACGGAAAGGCAGTCCCAGCATCACCGCAGGTTTAGCTCCGGTATTTGAACTTATGTATTCTTTAAGCTTGTTATATTTTGATTCAATCGCCGAGAACAGGGAATCTGCCAACTTCTCCTTGCAAAAGAGAGCTCCAAAAACCTTTATCCATTCCGCCTTACCCAGCGGATCCGTTTCAAGGTAATCGGCATTGTACATTACTTTTGTCCCGAGTTCATATATTTTAGCTGTATATCCTGCTGATTCACTTCCAACTCCGTATACCATAACAAGGTCTGGCGAGGATTTTATTATAAGTTCGCTGTTGATACCCGAATCATACCCGATATCGTTGATGAAACCATCTTTTATCCTTTTCGAAATAGTTGCATCATATACGAAACCTGATCCTGAAACACCCGCAATACTGGATTCCTGCCCCAGTGCTTTGATCATTGCCAGATGGGTGGTTGACATGCAGATAATTCGTTTAACCGGGACATTTATTCTTCGAGACTGGTCGATCTGAGGGTGATAGTCAGGATTTTCTTTTATAAGAAAATACTGATGAATAACATTTCCCGCTCCCTGCCAGGGGTCGATAATATTCAGGATTGTACAGCTGTCGGTTTCAACGAGGGAAAACCTTCCTGCATAAGTTACAATGTCTGACTGAAAGTCAATGTTCACGTGCTTACGGTTTTCAGTTGTGCTGCATGATGAAGCTGTAAGGATTAAAATAAGCAGAAAATATGTGGTATTTATGGAACAAGAATTTTGCATCACAGGGTTTATTGTATAACATGCTCAGATTTAAGCATAAAGCTTATACTGCCCGGGATGATCCCGGTGGTCCTGGAATCTTTAAGAGCTCCATACCTGTTAAAAATAAGCAGAAACCCATTCTGCTGGTAATCGACAGCATCAGTGGCCACAATATCTCCGTTTAAGGGATTTATTGCTACTTTATAAAAAAGATGCTCGTCCTCATCTATCATTGGATCAGCAGGCAATTCAGGTGAAGAGATACTCATGCGTCTTATTCCGCTGTCTATATAATATAAGGTATCTCCGTCTCCATCAGCCTGAAGGTTTAAAGGAGAGTTCTGAAGTGTTGGGAATACATACTTTCTGAATTTTGCAAGGCTCTGGGGATTTATTCCTGTCAATTCAGCATAAGTATCCCTTTTCCAGCCGCCGTTGCTAAGCACCCAGATCATACCGTTTTTATCGACTGCCATGCTTTCAGGCTCTTTCCCCACCTCAACAGAATCTATTAGCACATCTGTTTCGGTATTTACCACAAAAATCTTATTCCCTCCAAGCCAGTTGGCAATAAAAGCTCTCTGCCCCGTCACTACAACAGATTCAGATGTCTGGTGTATATTGATATAACCCGAAATTGTGTTTTTCTTCAGGTCCAGTATCCTTACAGAGTCGGAATACATACTTGTCACATAAGCTTTATTCAGACCTGAAAGAACAATATTCCTTGGTGAGATCAATCCGGTTATCGTTGCTACGGACTTAAGGTTCCTGCGGTCGATAACTTCTATTTTTTCGGAGTTATTGACAACTATATAGATATTATCACCGTTGATAAGCATTGAATATGGCACATCACCAAGGGGTCTTTTGTTTACTGATTCGAAGAAATTGTTATAAATCTTTGAAGAATCATAGGAGTAATATGAAAGGGAGCCATTACCCCAGCCGAAATTTCCTTCATTGAGTATGAAAATCCCATTTGCCGAAACACGATAGTTAACAGGCTCAAAATAACCAGGCTCATATTGTTTTACACAGGAAAGCAGAAGAATGATTATTGAAAGATAAAGGAAGCCTTTTTTCATTTGTTTTATTTAATAAATTGAAATGATATCGAAATGAAGTATGATCGTCCCGGCTGGGGATGATAAGCAATTGTCTGATAATTTACATTGAAAAGGTTTTCAATCCTGAAATTAATATCTGTTGATATCTTCCGAAGATCGAATTTTAACCCTGTTGCGATATTATTGAGTACAAATCCCGGAAGACTGCTGCTATTATCGGTTGTAATAAATCTTCTGCCTGTATAATCGGTGATCCAGAAGAGATAAAGATCTCCATATTTGATATTGGCCGAAGCGTTAGCCTGGTTTTCAGGGATGTACATCAGTTGTTTCATATCACCTTCCTGTCCTCCCGGGACTGAACGGGTATATGAGTAACCTGCATTTAGCCTGACATCAAGTGTGTTTGACTCATATTTAAAAGACACAACAGATTCAAGGCCTGAGGAATTAACTTTTCCGATATTTTCTGCACTCCAGTATGAAAATTCTCCCGGTTTCCACTGTATCATATCCCGGATCAGGCTTGTAAAGCCTGTTATTTCAGCATCTGCAGAAACCGAAGGAGAAATTGTCCGGCTTAATTTATAACCCGCTTCATATTGCCATGCGTATTCGTTCTTAAGTCCGGGGTTCCCACCCGGGTTCCAATAGCGGTCATTAAGAGAAGGTATCCTTGAATTCCTTGTCAGCCCTGTTTTCAGGAAGTGTTCTTCTCCCGCAAAAATCCTGTATTCAAGTCCGGCTGAAAAATCAGGGATTAATAATGAATTCCCGTCAAGTATTTCTCTGATGAGAAAAGTTGTTCCAATACGGTTATTTATTTTACTGAGTGATGAAACGGTGAGGGAAGTATTATTACGGGATATATTATCATTATAATTATTTGATTCAATGAAGCTGAGTTCATCGGATATCATCACATTGATCTTTGAATTATTCATTATCCTTGTCTCAAAACCACCTTTAAGGGTAAAGGTATTTGCCAGGTTCTGAGAATTTATTGATGCTTTGCTGCTTGTATAATTAAGTTTTGTTGTCAGCCAGGCAGTCCTGATAAAAAAATTCATTTTCCCTTTCCGCGAATCAAATCCCAGGAGACTTCTGAAGGATTCATCGTACTGTTTCTCATCCGGTCCGGTTTGTACAATCAGCATGGATCCGGGAAGATTCCGTGAGGTCGACTGGTACCATACCATTGCGGAAAATATTCCTGATGCTTTCCTCAGATACAGTTCCTGCATAAAAGACCGCTGACCAAGCTGGCTGTTCTTTCGTGTTTCCGGCACAGGATCACTGCTTATTACTTCATTAATATAAGGAAAATCATTTTCAGAGGAATTAAGAAATACCCTTGTAACAGTTTGAAAAGTTTTATTTCCTGCACTGAATTTCAGTGACCCGTTAAAATGTCCGAAGCTTCCTGCTCCTGTATTTAAAGAAAACCGTGAGGTTTCTGACCACTCGGGTTTGTTTTCAAGGTTTATGGTACCTCCGAATCCGCCTGATCCCTCAAAGATTGAAGCGCCGCCATAGCTTAATGTTATGTTATCGCTTAACCCGGGGGTTATTAGTGAAAAATCAGATTGTCCGAGCATCGGGCTGTTAATATTTACTCCATTCCATGTGATCTGGGTATGTGAAGCGCCTGCACCCCTGAAGGATGATGTTGCCGAGCCACCGTATCCATAGCTTTTTATGAAAACAGGAGTGCATTCAGAAAGCAACTCTGAAAAGGAAAGGTGGCTGTAGTTCCTTTGCAGTAAAGGGTCGATCTCTGTCGTTTTGAAGCCCGGTATATCTGAGGAGATCTGTTTACTTCTGATGATTACTTCAGTGATTTTAATTGTATCCTGCTGGCCCCACAAAGGAAGGGCAACAAAAAAAATGGCATATAAAATTTTAAACTTCAAGTCAGCACGTCAATTAAATAATACATTCTCAGATCGTGAACAATTAATTATTGCCGGTGACCTTTATTCTTGTCTGCAGGAGGATAAGAGATTATCAAAAGATGTCTCTGAGCTTTACTTCCCGAAAGCCTTGAATATTGGTTTGTCCGGCAGGTCTTCTGACTTATCCCGGTCTTATGAAGCCTTCCCATCCCACTTTTTTCAATAAAAAGCTGAACAGTGGCAGGTTATCATAAAACCATCATCACGTTTTGCGCGATCGGGCATCACAGCAGCGGGTACTGTTGCGGATTCTTACCGCATTCCCTTTTCATTACAGTGAAACAATTTCACTGCAACACCAAAACGATACAAATATAGATTATTTATTCAGATTAACTGACCGGTCAGTTCGTTCAAGATATGAACAGATGTTAAAAACAATTTAAAGTGTCCCGCAGGAATTTCTGACAATCAGATTTGGAGCGATATTAACCTGTCTTTTGAATTTTCCTTTTCCTGCATTTTTAACTTCCGACCAGATCATGTTGGCGGCTTTTATTGACAATCCGGGGAAAGGGGTTTTAAGGCAGGTTACAGGAGTGAACATAAGATCAAATCCAACCCCGTCTTCCAGTGAAATTAATGCAATATCCTGAGGTATCCGTAGTTTCTTTTTCTTCAACATTGACATTAAGGAGTACACCAGATCTGAGTGGAGAACCAGAATGAGGTCTGCTCTGAACGGCGGACGGAGAAAGTGTTCAATCTGACTGAAATCCAATTCACTGTCTGTCAGGGATCTCTCAAGCTCTATTATCACAGGCTTATTTATCTGTTGCATTTTACCAAGTGTACTTACAATCTTATCAATAACAAGAGAGTCTGACCTTGCTGATTTTCTGTCGGTTGCAATAATAATATTCTTATATCCGAATTTAGCTACATGATCTGTCACAAGCTGCACACCTGCTGCAAAATCAGTATTCACAACATTGAGACGGCCGCTCTTCAGCGGTTTTTCAAGAAGGATGAAGGGATAATCTGTTGCCCGTAATACTCTTATTGTCTGATCATCAGCTGCCTCACCAACAAGTATCAGTCCGCTGAAGAATTTTTTAAAGGCGAGGATCATCCTGTCATATCTCTGATCATCAGGATCTTTTGTGATTATCGAAAATCCCAGTCCAATGCTGGAAAATGCTTTCTGCAGGTAAGGTGTTATCCCCTGTACGAAAGTATCGCTCAGTGACGGTACAATCATTCCGATCACCCCGGGTTTTTCCTCAGTTGGAGGAACGACTCCCTTTTCTTCCCGGGAGCTGAAAAATCCCATCTGTCTGGCAAGAGCCAGTACTTTTTCCTGAGTATCTTTCCTGATACCGTGCTGGTCGGCTTTGTTATTCAGGACAAGTGAAACCAGCGTTCCTGAGACGCCTAACCTTGCAGCCAGGTCTTTATTTTTAAATTTTTTCATCCTTTTAGTAAATGGGGTGAAAAATAAATTTAGGCTATTTTTTTAAAACAGCGATATAATTAAATATTTTTAACAATTGTGTTAACTTTAATTATTAATAACCTTTGTGTATCCTTTGTGAAATCCTTAGTGCGCCTTTGTGGTTTTTTTTTTTTACCACTAAGGTTCACAAAGGAAGTCACTAACTTATCAACACTTATGAATTATACAGATTAAATTAAAAACCTTCTATTTTTTTGGAGGATTAATTCCTCTTTGTTTTGCCGCCTGTTCAAGTCTTTGCTGCCATTTTGATTTCTGAAGAGGCTTCTTCTTATTTTCTTCAAGGGTTTTAAGAACCTTTTCTGCATTTATAAATCTTTTCGACAGGATATTCTGTCCCCAGCTTATCATATTTGCAAGAAAGTAATAATATGTTAATCCCGAAGAAAAATTATTGAACATGAACATAAACATAACAGGCATCATGTACATCATCACTTTCATTCCCGGCTGATCCTGACCTGTTGTTGTTCCTGACATTTTTGTGGTGAGGATTGAAGAGATTGTCATAAGCAGTGTCCAGAGACTCACATGACTGCCATACCAGGGGATATTGAATGGAAGGTTAAGAATTGAATCGTAAGTCGACAGATCGGTTGTCCAGAGGAAAGCTTCCTGTCTCAATTCAATAGAAACCGGGAAGAACCTGAACATAGCAAACAGGATAGGGAATTGCAGAAGCATTGGCAGGCAACCTCCCATCGGGTTTGCCCCTGCCCTCTTGTACAGGTCCATTGTTGCCTGTTGCTTTTTCATCGCATCTTCCTTTTTTGGAAATTTCTTCCCCAGCTCATCGACCATTGGTTTCAGAATCTGCATTTTTGCAGTTGACTGATAGGATTTGAATGTTAAGGGGAAGAGGATGATTTTCAGAAGAATTGTAAGGATCAGTATAATAATTCCATAATTGCTTATATACTTCTCCATCCAGTTGAAAACAGGGATTATCAGGAACCTGTTAATCCATCCTACTATATTTTTTCCAAGAAATATTATCTGATCCAGGTCATTACCCTCTTTTCTTAGTGTTGATATGTGATTAGGACCATAGTATAAGCGCATCCCCAGGCTGGTTTCGGTGCTGTTTTCCAGTGGTATCCCTACAGCGGATGAATAATACCTTATATATTTTTCAGAGGTGAGTGTTTTTGTGGATGTCACTGAGCCGTTAAGGAAAAAGTTATCTGTTATCAGAACTGATGAAAAGAACTGGTCAACATATGCTACCCAGCTGAGCTTTGTTGTTATATCGACTTTTTCAACCTCTTTGTTCGACCGCAATCTCAATCCATCCACATCATCCTGATAGTACTTGTATTTGATTGTTGTATACATTTCCTCATTCTGCCTGCCCTTTTCCTGCTGGGGAATATACATACGCCAGTCAAGCTCGATGCTATTCTGATTTGCAGGCAGAATGCCATTCATATTTCTGAATGTAACATCAAAGCCGACGCTGTATTTACCGGGTTCAAGAGTATATTTATATTCAATATACCTGTCATCTCCTGCCAGAAGCCGTAAAATCACACTCTGAGGGTCTCCGGTTACAATGTAGTCAGTTGCATCCGAAGAAGGCGTAAAGTAGAGATTGTTTGTCTGGACAGCCTTATTATCGGCTGTAAAGAAATTGAATCCAAACACTGTAGAGTCGCCTGAGAAAAGTATAAGCGGAAGAGAATCGTGTGTCGTAAAATCTTTAATTGTAGCTGAATATACACGTCCGCCTTTTAAAGCTATTTTCAGGTTGATCTTATCATTTTCCAGAGTTATAAATTCATCTTTACCACTTGCAGCTCCGGCGAATACTCCAAGCTGGCTTTCATCAACTACTGCAGGTTCACCTGTTACCGGAGCTGTTTCCATGATCTCCATTTCTTCTTTAACAGTATCATCTGCCTGTACTGAAGCTCCGGGAACTGTTCCGAGCTCAAGGTTAAGCTCATTAAGCTTCTCAATAATTTCAGGCTGATCAGGCTTGAATTTCAGAGCATTAATATATTCTGTTCTGGCTTTTTCCAGGTTACCCCTGCTCATTTCCGTCTCAGCTGTTTTAACAGCGTTTTCGAATGCCTTGTTTAACCTGCCATTATTGTATATACTGAAACCTATAAAGATCAGAAAGATCAGTATAAGCCCTGTAATTGTATTCCTGTCCATCCTTACTATATGATTATTAACTTCCCTTATTTATTTATATTTCAACCCTTCTTATCAATACATGCCTTAATGAATTGTACAAAAAGAGGATGAGGATTGATCACTGTACTTGAATATTCCGGATGGAACTGTACTCCCACAAACCATGGATGATCCGGGATTTCCATAATCTCCACGAGGTTTGAATCCGGATTAATTCCGACAGGGATCATACCTTTGTTTCTGAAAACTTCAACATATTTATCATTGAATTCATAACGATGACGATGACGTTCAGTCACCTCACTCTTTCCATAAGCTTCATGTGTTTTTGAATCTTTGGATATCAGGCACTTAAACCCTCCCAGCCTCATTGTGCCGCCTTTTTCTATAATACTCTTTTGCTCTTCCATCAGATCGATAACGGGATATAAGGTTTTGTGATCGATCTCTGTGGAGTGAGCTCCTTCCATTCCAATAACATTTCTTGCAAATTCAATTACGGCACATTGCATTCCAAGACAAATTCCAAAGAATGGTATTGAATTTTCCCTGGCAAATTTAACTGCAAGTATTTTTCCGTCAATGCCTCTTGAACCGAATCCGGGAGCAACAAGGATCCCGTCAAGGTTCTCAAGTAGCTGATTTACATTGGCCTCGGTTATTTTTTCAGAATGAATGAATTCAATATGGACTTTACATTCATTTGATGAACCTCCATGTATCAGCGCTTCCGAAATTGATTTGTAAGAATCAGCCAGTTCTACATATTTTCCGACAAGGCCAATATTTACTGAGTGTTGAGGATTTTTAAGTTTCCTGAGGAATTCACGCCACTGTATGAGATCAGGTTCTTCCTTTAAAGGGAGTCCCAGCTTTTTAAGAACTATCTGGTCGAGCTTTTCTTCAAGCATATAAAGCGGCACCTCATAAATTGTTGAGACATCAGCTGATTCCACAACAGCACTTTCTTCCACGTTGCAAAAGAGAGCAACTTTTCTTTTAAGTCCTTCATTGAGTGTCCTTTCAGTCCTCAGTACCAGGATATCCGGTTGTATTCCTTCCTCGAGAAGTGTTTTTACAGAATGTTGTGTCGGTTTTGTTTTTGATTCTCCGGTTGCAGAGAGATAAGGAACAAGGGTGAGATGTATAACAATGCAGTTTTGTGGTCCCATCTCCCATTTCAGCTGACGGACTGACTCTATATATGGTAAGGATTCTATATCCCCGACTGTTCCGCCAATCTCGGTAAGAACAATATCATACTTGTTTCCGGAGCTCAGAAGCTTTATCCTTCGTTTTATTTCGTCGGTTATATGGGGAATGACCTGTACTGTTTTTCCAAGGTACTCACCTTTTCTTTCTTTTTCAATTACCGATTTATAGATACTTCCTGTTGTAACATTATTTGCCTGGCTTGTCGGAACATTAAGGAATCTTTCATAATGACCCAGGTCGAGATCTGTCTCTGCCCCGTCGATTGTCACATAACATTCTCCGTGCTCGTAAGGATTGAGGGTTCCCGGATCCACGTTAATATAAGGGTCAAGCTTTTGTATGGTCACGGAATAACCCCTGGACTGAAGTAACTTGGCCAGGGATGCAGCAAGAGTGCCTTTTCCCAATGATGAGGTAACCCCGCCTGTCACAAATACATATTTAACCTCTGTCAAAGCGATAAAATATTAATTCCCGGTTTTTCTTTAATTATCGATTATATTAATCAAGACCCGATTGGTCAATCATTTTGACTTTTTCCTCGAGGGTTTTTATCATTTTTTTTGCATTAGCTATTTTTTCTTTTACCTCATTGATCATTGTGTCGGCATTGGAGGATTTTGCAAAAAAGCCGATATTATTTTCCCAGAGGACAATATCACTTTCCATCTGCTTGATCTTTGTAAAGAACTTATCACGTTCGTTACGGATCTTTCTGGATGCTTTCGGATTAGCCTTCAGATTATCGAGTTTTGACTTATATTTAAGGATACTCTTATCTTCATCACCAATTTTCAGCTTGTCAAATTCTTTATTAAGTGCAATCCGGTATCTGTTTGTTATTTCGTCCTTTTTGTTAAAAGGCACGAAACCAATTTCGGTCCATTTTCTCTGAAGTTCCTTCAGACGGTCAAAAGCAGCCTGAACATCAGAACCTGGTTCAAATTTTTCAAGTTCTTCTATCAATGCAATTTTAGCTTTCAGATTGTCCTCATACGAAGTGTCGAGCTCATTAAAGTATTCTGTTTTCCTGTTAAAAAAGTGATCACAGGCTTTCCTGAATCTTTTCCACAGTTTCTCGGATTGTTTTCTAGGGACAGGACCTATATTTTTCCAGTCTTTCTGCAGCCTGATCAGAGCATCGGATGTTCCCTTCCAGTCGGTACTTTCCTGAAGTGATTCAGCGTGAATACATAATTCAATTTTCAGCTGAAGGTTATTTTGTTGTAACTCCTTATTATCGGCGTAGAAGCTTCTTTTCTTTTCAAAAAAGCTGTCACATGCATCGCGGAACCTCTGGTAGACCTTATTATTCTGTTTCTTTGGGGCAAATCCTAATGTCCTCCACATTTTCTGCAGGGCAACTACCTTTTCAGCTTTTTCGTCAAAGTCTTTGAAATTTTTAATTTCTGTAAGATTTATTGCTTCCACCTCTTCGCAGAGCGCAATTTTTGCATCAAGGTTTTTACGCTGATCATCCTTTTGTTTTTCAAAATATTCGTGGTGACGTTTATTTATCTGGGATGTTGCTTCTTTAAAGCGTTCCCAGATTTCATTTTTCGATTCCGGTGGCACCGGTCCTATTTCCCTCCACTGATTGTGATAATCCTGTAACAGCCTGAAAGCGTTCACAGCACTTGGTTCAAGAAGGAGTTCTTCGGCCTTTTCGCATAACTGGACCTTTAACTCGAGGTTTTTTCTCAGATCAAGATCTCGTAATTCCTTGTTTATCTTGATATAATCATAAAAGATCTCAACGTGATGATGATAATTTTCCCACAGATCTTTAAGGGCATTCTGTGGTACAACCCCAATAGAGTGCCATTCATTCTGAAGCGATCTGAATTCGTGGAAGGTTTTATTGATTGATTCTTCACGGTTGACAAGTTCTTTTATCTTGTCGATTATATCATATTTCTTTTTAAGATTTTCATACTTCTCGGCTTCCTGTATCCTGTTGAAATCAGTTTTCTTTTCCCTGTATTTTTCAAGAAGATGCTTTACTCTTGCCTCAAGAGGGTCTACCCATGACCTGTATTCTTCTATAGTACCGCCACCCTCAAGGAATTTATTTTTCCTCTCTTCAGCTTCCTGTTTAAGTTTTTTGTAGAAGAATACCTTAATGCGGTCTACATCATTCCTGATCTCTGCAGGAGGCCGGTTCTCAATAATAAGAGCCAGCGTTTCAACAAGGTCGGTCTTCGAGAAACCTGAATAATCAACCGGAGGCAGTTCTCCATTTTCCTGGTCATCACCTCCCGATACATCGTAATCTTCAGCCTCAGAACCTTCAGCAGATTCCTTTACGGTTTTTCTTTTTCTTTTTACAGCAACCTCTTCTGTAATTTTTGTGTCTTCTTCCCGATTGACTGTAATACCTGTTTCATCCGCTTTTTCAGCATGTGTGTTATTCTCATTTCCTGAGGCATTATCAAATGCCCCGGATTGTTCATCACGAACAGAGTTATCCGGATCTTTCTCTATCATAGCAAATCCTTTCTAATTTCAGATCTCTAATGGCATACTTTACCATGTCAGTTATCATGGATTTTTCAGAGTACGAAAATATTGAAATATTTATTAAAACTCAAGTTTTGCAGAAATTAATATGAGCGACAGCAATTTGCGGGCATTGAAATAAAATCTGAGATTAACTGCAAATTCAATACATTTGCAATATTAATTACACATCATGAGCAGTACAGAGATTATATTGATTGTTGCAGTATCTGTCTTCGCAGGCTTCCGCCTGTACCAGAAATATGTTAAAAAAGATGCTGATAAACAGGGGAAAGCGGGTAATGCTTTTAAAATTGAAAAAAGGTCTTCATTCCAATCACATACAGATGGAGATGACTATGAACCTTATTCGGGAAAATGAATATTTCAGATCCTGTTCTTAGTAGCCAGGTAGCGGAACGGATTAACAATTTTCTGGAGTAAACGGAGACTATCTGTCATAATCTCCGCAGTTCCCTGCATATTCTGCGTGAATTCGAGATTTTTGCCGTAAAGTGATCTGAGACCGTCGGGTAAAGATATTTCGATAATATATGAATCACCCGCGGGCACAAGTGATTTTGATGTTATTATTCCTCTCACCATCCCATATTCCAGATACGGATATCCGGTCAGTTTAATATTGACCTTCTGTCCTGTTTTTACTTTGCCTGATCGTTGCATTTTCAGATCAATCCTGCCTAAATAGTCACCAGGATCAGATGGTATTACACTCAGAACCGGCTCATCTTTTGCAACCATCTGGTTCTGTTTCCAGAACCTGGTAAAGGTTACAACTCCATCAATCGGCGAAACCAGAAGGTAAGTGATCTCCCATATACTTATCCGTGCTTTCAGATTATTCAGTGATTCATTAAGAAGGGAATATAAACGGGTTTTCTCTTCAACTCTTTTTATTATGTAATCCTGCATCTCCTGTTTCTTCTGAGCCAGCTCAATTATTTTTGCGGAATGATCCAGCCGCACATCCTGAAGCTCAATATTTATTTTGTTAAAAGCCTGTCTTGAAATCTCGAGTTCACTTTCAGAAAACACAGCTCCTGCGTAAAGTGATGAATCCCTGCTGAATTTTCTCGATTCAATCATTTGGTTTTCACGATACAATCTTTCCTTCTCCTTTACCCTTCGGACATATTCTTCCAAACCTGCAATTTCTTCCGTAACAGATTTTATCTTAAATCCGTAATAATCATTGGCGACATAATTACCGTAATCCGAAAGACACTTCAGGAATGTTCCCCAATATTCCTGTATTTCACCAAGTTCCGAGAATGATGGAAGAGCAGTCATTTGAACCGATTCGGGCATTTGTATGCTGTCAACTGTCTGCTTAAGTTTTTTTACTTCTTCAACCGATGCAGCAGTCTCCATCACTGCCAAAAGCTGGCCCTCCTTTACAGTCTGATTGTTTGTAACATCCCAGTTCACAATACGTCCTGTAATTTTTGATGCGAGTGTAACAGGAGGATTCCGGGTAGTTATCTCAACCGGTGACGGAACAATATTCGGATAACGTATTATCCATGAAAATAGGAGAATTAAAACAATAACCCCTGAAATGGCAGTTGTTCCGTATCTTACCAGTTTCGCAGGAGGCTTCGAGATGATATCCTTTACAGGATCTGAATGTAATATCTGAGGGTCGTGGGTTTTCATTTTTATAAATCAACGGCCAAGCTCAAGCTGGTTCTTGACAAGATTAAAATAAGCGCCTTTGTTTTCAATCAGTGATTCATGTGTCCCGTATTCAATTATTCTGCCACCGTCCATAACAACAATTTTGTCGGCATTTCTTACAGTACTGAGCCTGTGCGCAACAATAACAACTGTTTTTTCCCTGAAATATTCTGCCAGGTTCTCAACTATTGCTTTTTCATTATTTGCATCGAGTGAATTTGTCGCTTCATCGAAGATCAGTATGTCGGGATCCTTATATACAACCCGTGCTATAAGCAACCTTTGTTTCTGGCCCTCACTTAGGCCATGTCCGTTAGCCCCTATCCTGGTGTTGTAGCCAAGGGGAAGAGATTCAATAAACTCCTTTATATTTGCCTTATTGACAGCATTTAAGAGCCTGCCTTCATCAATTTCAGAATTGCCGGGGGAGATATTGGATGCCATTGTTTCAGGAAATATAAATCCGTCCTGCATTACCGCACCGGTCTTTTCCCTCCACAGTTTCAGACTGATATTTGAAAGTTTTGTATCTCCCACAAGTATTTCACCTTCTACGGGCTGATAAAAACCAAGGATCAGCTTCAGAAGTGTTGTTTTTCCACTTCCGCTTGTACCGACAATTGCTGTAATTTTTTTCTCTTCAATTTCGAGGTCAATGTTTTTAAGGACAAATGGAGAATGTGGGCCTTCATACTGGAATGACACATTCCTGACAAGAATGCTTTTCCTTTCCGGAAGCCTTTTGATTTTTGACTCCTGATCCTGCTCTTCATCTTCCATACCATGTACTTCAGCCAGCCTGTCAAGACTCATTTTTGCATCCTGTGATGTGCGGAAGAACTCAATAACCTGACTTACAGGTACATTCAGCTGTCCTATTATGAACTGTACAGCCAGCATCATACCCAGTGTCATATTTCCCTTCAGAACAGCTGTGGCAGCGACAACAGTTATCAGAAGGTTGGTAACCTCATTTATGAATGTTGCACCTGCGGCCTGGTACTGTATAAGGCCTAATGCTTTGGCTTTCAGCTGGAAAAGCGAAGCCTGGATATTTTCCCAATCCCAACGTTTTGCAGATTCACTTTGTGTAAGCTTTATTTCCTGCATGCCGTTGACAATATTTATTAATTTGGTATTGGCAGCCGACATTTCCCTGAACCGCTGATGATCCAGTCTTGCCCTCGGTTTCATGAATAGCGAAACCCAGAGAACATAAAGAACTGATCCTGTCAGGAACAATGCAAGTATCTTTAAACTGTAAATTGCCAGAACTATGCCGAATACGATAATATTGAAGAATGAAAATAAGATGCTGAGACTTGTAGAAGTAAGAAAGTTCTCAATCCTGTTGTTATCATCAATACGCTGCAGGATATCGCCCGTAAGTTTAGTG
>CAZWUB010000051.1:0-24059 GCA_964637415.1 uncultured Rikenellaceae bacterium | reverse complement strand
CAACACGCCTGTAACCTCCGTCACTTTTCACTTCTTCCCTGAAAATCCATCCTTTTCCTGCGGCAAGTAAATCAGCTTCATCTTTTGTATAGATCTTTCCAATCCTCTTCTGGGGGTCATTAAATGCAGGATCATTTATATCAACAAGAACAGATGTAACCAGACAAATTACATTTTTATCAATCCCATGCCTGTTAAGAATGTTCCTGAGCATCCTTTCTATCATATACCCGATACCACCCTGGGAATCGGCAACACAAATATCAACAGGCATCCGGGCAATTTTGTATAATTGTTCACCCGCATCATTTCTCATGAGGATATTCCCGACCTGGGGTCCGTTTCCATGAGTAATGACCAGATCATAACCTTCTTTTAAAAGGAATACAAGGTTTTCCAGCGTATCTGTTGTATTCTGCTCCTGTTCATCAATTGTGCCAATCTGATCGCCTCTGAGCAGAGCATTTCCGCCAAGTGCAACTACAGCTAATTTTTCCGACATATATAAAGAAATGAACCAGATAAAGATACTTGAAAAAATTATAAAAGATTTTTGTCACAAGTACAGTAATCAAACGTATAATATCGACAATAATCAATAACCCGGCAACCAAACAGCTGGCAACCAGCGATAAGCAGTTCACAACACGATCAATTAACTATTTGACCCATAGATGATTTGAAATTAAAAAAAAATGTTACATTTACAGGATTCAAAAAAGCAGGATCAGTGAAAGTCAGTTCATCTTTGTTAATTACCGCAATTATTGCCGTAGCAGGGTATTCCTGTAATCATAATGCAGGCAAAAACATTGATCAGGGCGAAATTCATTATACAATCAACTATTCCGGCAAAGTAGGCATAATGCCAAAAGAGATCCTTCCGAAGAATATGATTGTTGCATTCAAGGATGATAAGATCCTCTTCAACATTTCAGCACCTTTCGGCAATTCAGGTATCCTGAACGTTTCCAATCCCGAAACAGGCGTTTTCGACACATATATCAACCTCCTTGGATTCAAGTATTATTATACTGCCAGTCCTGGAGAAAATTATCCGGGTTTTGATGCCATGGAGGGAATCGAGATCAGAAAAGCACCTGGCATATCTGTTATATGCGGATTTGAATGCAAAGCAGCCGATATTACATTTCCCGGTGACAGGAATAAAGTTTTTAAGGTCTGGTATACTGACGAAATTGATGTAAAAAACCCGAATGCGGCAACCCCGTTCAGTGATATCAACGGGGTATTGATGAAATTCTTTTTCGTGATGAACGAAGCTGAATTGCATTTCGAAGCCGAAACAGTCTATAAAAAGGAGATCCCCGACAAAATCTTCGAACGAAAGGAGAAGTATCTCAAAATATCACGGGCGGATATAGACGATATAATCAACAAGTTTGTTAGCATGTGATATGGCGAAGGGCTCCAGCCTTTCGCCTGAAAAACCCACCCCTATCCCCTCCCAGGAGGGGATTCTTGATAACGATCACTTTCTGCCCTGAGCCCCGCTTTGCCAGCCGTAGCTATTGCGGAGGCTGGAGCCCTGAGCTCTGTGCTCTGAGCTCTGTGCTTTTTAATTTCCGGTTGCCGAATAATTACTAACTTTGCTTTTCGTTTGTAATACACAATATGGACAAGGACGTGTCTAAGAAATCTGATAAGAGTACAAAAAAGAACGGAAAGAAGAAACCATTCTTCACTGATGAAAGGATGAGGTTTGTCACCGGAGTTCTTATAACTGGTTTTGCAGTTTATCTGCTTCTGGCTTTCATAGCCTACCTGTTATGGTGGAAGACCGATCAGAGCATTCCCGGGAATGCCATAGTTTCAGGCCCGGAGATTGAAGTAAAGAACTGGTCGGGTAAAAGCGGTTATTACCTTGCATACCTTATGATCAGCAAAGGATTCGGATTCGGCGCATTTTTCATTCCCCTGATGATAGGATCGCTGGGGCTCCGGCTTCTGAAATTCCCTAAAATAAGGCTATGGAGCCTGACGGCCAAGTTTGCCTTTGCAACAATAATTTTATCCCTCATCCTTGGTTATATCTTCGGGAAGTCAAACGGTTACCTGTTCGGCGGTCCGGGCGGCGCTCATGGTTATCATATCACAAAATGGCTGAATGCCTTTGTAGGAAAACCCGGGACAGCAATTATTGTGATCCTTCTTACTGTTGCTTACCTTATTTTTGCTCTTAAAGTCCCGCTTTCTGTATTCGGATTAAAACTGCCTGCATTTCTTTCATTCCGCAGACCTGAAAAAAAAGAATCCGATCCGTCATTATCATCCGAAATTGTTAAAGAAGTACCTGTCCCCGATTCAAAAGATACAGAACCGAAGATCGACAGAAAGATTGACTTCCGCATAAACAACAGGACAATTGTTGATGATTCCGCTGTTTCGGACAAGGAAGATAACCTGATTGTCAAACCTCAGCCGGGAGGCTCACTTATCCATGATCTTGATGATAACAGATCTCCCGTTCAGCCCGCGAAAGCCGACATTTCTGTATCAAAGCCGGAGGTGAAGGATCTCCTTCCCGATGAGGAAGTTGCCAGGATAATGGAGAATTATGATCCACGACTGGATCTGTCGCATTTTAAATTTCCCCCGGTTTCAATACTCAGAGAACATAAATCAACAAGCGCTTTTGATAATAATGAAGTCCTTGAGAATAAAGAAAATATAATTAAGACTCTCGGAGATTACAAGATCAGCATTAAACATATTTCAGCAACAGTCGGACCAACAGTCACCTTATATGAGATCATTCCTGAAAGGGGAGTAAAGCTGGCACGTATTAAATCGCTCGAGGATGATATTGCTCTCAGCCTTTCAGCAATAGGGATCAGGATCATAGCGCCCATTCCCGGAAGAGGAACCGTCGGTATAGAGGTACCGAACAAAAAGCCGGAGATTGTCTCCATGAGGTCCCTTATCGCATCAAAGGGATTCATGGAATCCCGCTTTGATATACCTCTTGCCCTGGGCCGGACAATTACAAACGATTCATATATTGTTGATCTTACCAAAATGCCTCACCTTCTTGTTGCCGGTGCAACAGGTCAGGGTAAATCAGTTGGTCTCAATGCAATTATTACATCTATTCTCTATAAAAAACATCCTTCTGAGCTAAAATTTGTCCTTATCGATCCCAAAAGGGTTGAATTGCCTTTGTATGCCAAAATTGAGCGCCACTACCTTGCCAAGCTGCCCGGAGAAGAAGATGCTATTATTACTGATACACAGAAAGTTATTAAAACACTTTATTCACTGTGCATCGAAATGGACAACAGGCTCGAGCTTTTTAAAACAGCTCAGACAAGGAACCTGAAAGAATATAATGAGAAATTCATCACACGCAGGCTGAATCCTGAAAAAGGACATAAGTATCTTCCATATATAGTTCTTGTGATTGACGAGTTTGCTGACCTTATAATGACAGCCGGAAGGGAAATTGAAGGTCCGCTTGGCAGGCTGGCACAGGTAGCCAGGGCAACCGGGATACATCTGATAATATCGACTCAGCGACCGACAACAAATATAATCACAGGCTTTATTAAAGCAAACTTCCCGACAAGGATAGCATTCCGGGTATTCTCTTCAATTGACTCACGGACAATTCTTGATTCAACCGGAGCTGACAGGCTCGTAGGAAACGGCGATATGCTTATATCATCGGGCGCTGAACCGACAAGGGTTCAATGCGCTTTCATAGACACTCCGGAAATAGAAGAACTTACAGAGTTCATCGGATCCCAGCAGGGTTATCCCGATGCAATGCATCTCCCGGAATATATAGATGATAATGAAGCCGGAGCCCCGGAGGTTGATATGAAAAAGAAGGATCCTATGTTTGAAGATGCAGCAAGACTGGTGGTTCAGCATCAGCAGGGTTCAACATCACTTATCCAGAGAAAACTCTCAATAGGTTATAACAGGGCGGGAAGAATAATTGACCAGCTGGAGGCTGCAGGCATAGTAGGACCTTTCGAGGGAAGCAAAGCAAGGGATGTCCTCTGCACCGACTTTATAGCTTTGGAACAGATTTTGAAGAGCTTTGAATAAACAATTATGATGAAAAAGCTTCTATACATATTTCTGATATTTATTATAACAATCAATGCTTCCGGACAGAATGATCCTGCAGCTATCGGCATACTTGATAAATTCTCATCTGCAGCCACAGCCGCACCTTCAATTTCAATGAAATTCATTATAATAACTGATGATCAGCTGGAAGAAACAAGGGATACAATTGCCGGATCAGTTATCCTGAGTAAGGATAATTACAGGCTTGATCTTCCTGACAACATTATTTACTATAATGGAGAAACAAACTGGAGTTATCTTCCGGCGGAGAAAGAAGTAACAATAACCTTACCTGAAAAGAACGATGATTCCTTTGAAGCCCGCCCGTCTACCCTTTTTACAATGTATAAGAAAGGGTATAAATGCAGACTTGTTGAGGAAAGAAAAGACAGTTATATTATTGATCTTTACCCCGATGATATCAAAAGTGACCTGATAAGAGTAAGGCTGATAATTAAAAAATCAACTCTCGATCCTGTCAGTTTTGAATATAAAAGAAGGGACGGACTTACAATGACGCTTGTCGTAAAAGAATACAGCCTTAAGCAAAATACCGAACCCGGGATGTTCAGATTCTCACCTGAAAAACATAAAGGCGTTGAGATTATTGATATGCGTTAATTTCTTTCGGGGTAGGCTATTCTTGCATGAAAAATATTGGTTAGTCTTTTCTTGAAAGCACTTTTAATATCCGACATATCCTTATAGGTTATGGGAACGTTTGCAAACTGTCCGTCCTGTTCCTGCAGATAGATGATCCTTTCAACAAGCTCGCTGATATTTTCTTCGGTATATTTATTAATGCTCCGTGATGCTGCTTCAACAGCATCTGCCATCATCACTATAGCAGTCTCTTTTGAAAAAGGTCTCGGCCCGGGATAAGCAAATACCTTTTCAATCCCTGCTTCATCAGGGTGCTGATCCTTGTACTTTTTAAAAAAGAAATAAGCTATTGTTGTCCCATGATGAGTTCTGATGAAATCTATTACCGGAACAGGTATCTTATAGTTTTTAGCAAGGATTATACCGTTTTTGACATGGTTTATTATGATTTTTGAGCTTTCCCTCGGTTCGAGATTATCGTGAGGGCTGACACCTTCTTTCTGATTCTCAATAAAATATCCTGGTTTTGCAATTTTCCCGATATCATGATAAAGAGCTCCGGTACGTACGAGGTTAACGTTTGCTCCAATAGTTCTGGCTGCCTCTTCTGCAAGATTTGATACCTGAAGAGAGTGCTGAAAAGAACCCGGCGCTTCAACTGCCAGTTTCCTTAAAAGCGGCTGGTTGATATCAGCAAGTTCAAGAAGTGTGGTATCAGATACCAGAAGGAATTCCTGCTCAAACAGAAGGATAAGCGGATAACTCAGGAGAATAAGTGATCCGTTCGCGCCAAGCAAAAAATAATCTGACATAACAGGTCCGGCAGAAACTCCGGTATTCATTAGTGAAATCCCCGTATAAATTACAACATTGCTTACAATGACAATTAATGAGGTGAACAGAAGTCTCGATTTCCTGAAATTATTTGTGAGTGTAAATATTGCCACCATCCCAGAAACAAATGACATCAGTATGAATATGAATGGCTCCGGTACCATAAAACCCGCCAGCATTATTGTTATAAGCAGAATGAAAAGTGCAAGGCGTGCATCATAAAAAGTCCTGATAATTACCGGTATGATGGCAAAAGGAACGACCAGAATGATATTGGGTGTTGTGAGACCCGAAACAAATCTGGTTACCAGAAGGAAAGTAAGGATAGCAAGAAGTATGAAGAATGTTTTAAGGACAACCCGTAATACTTCCTGTCTGAACTGACGCAGAAAAAAGTAGAGTATAAGAAAACAAAATGAAACAACAACCAGAGTACCTGTTACCTGTATGAATTTAAAGTCTCTTTTCCAGGTTATTATTACAACTACAGCAATTATACTTGCAAGAAATATAGTGATGTATTGAAGGTTCTTGCTCAGATTCGGAAATCGTTCAGTAAAAATTTTCGTTTCAGGCATTGCCGGGATTAATAATGTAGCGTAAAAATAGGGATAATTTTCAAGGGGAAGAAATTCGCGGGGAATTCCAGTTTCCAGGCTCAGGGCACAGAGCTAAGGGCTCAGAGTCCTAGGGCAGGTAGTGTCGATACCAGGAATCCCCTCCCTGGAGGGGCTAGGGGTGGGTTTTCAGGCTCTATGCTCTGTACTCTGTGCACTGCGCTCTGTGCTCTGTGCTCTGTGCTCTGCGCCCTGTGCCATTGAAATATTTTGTACTTTTGAAGTAAACATTGCCGTAAAATGGAAAAATTTATCTGTGAAAATGTATATGTACCTCTCAGGTCCGGGCCGTCACACAGATCAGAGATGCTCAGCCAGGTGTTGTTCGGTGAAAAATATCATATTATTGATCATGCAGGGCACTGGATGAAGATAGAATGTCTGTTTGATAAATTTACAGGGTGGATAGACACAAACCATCTGCAGCAGACGGCGGAAAATGATGATTCCGATGGACTTGTACTTAACAAGTCACTCCTTTGTTTTAAGAATGACAAGACCAGGATAGTTCTTGAGGCTGGATGTGAGGTTTATGAACCTGATTTTGAGAATAAGTCATTTTCAGTGGGCAGCGACACCTTTACAACCTGCAATGAATTCAATTATAGCTATATAGCCAGGAGCGAATCACCCGCCGATATTGCAATGAAATTTGTTAACAGTCCGTATATATGGGGAGGACGTATTCCTTCAGGGATTGATTGTTCGGGATTCACCCAGCTTGTATATAAGATATGCGGCAGACAGATACCTCGGAACAGCTGGATGCAGGCTGAGATCGGTGAACCGGTAACTTTTCTTGAAGAGACAAAGCCCGGAGATCTTGTATTTTTTGATAATGATTTTGGCAAGATCTCCCATGTAGGGATGATCATTTCACGTGGTCTTGTAATCCATGCATCAGGCAGAGTAAGGATAGATCCTGTTGATCATCAGGGGATATTCAAGCATGAGATTGGAACGTACTCGCATCATTTGAGGACGATAAGAAGGTTGGTCTGAAAAAGTCGTGCGGTCATGCAATCGACTGCATGACCGCACGACTGCATGACCTCTTGACTGCACGACTGCAAGACCTTTTGACCGCACGACAAAAAAAAGCTGCTCCGCCAAATGGCGTGCAGCTTTTTTAAGCAATTTACCGATACTATTTACGGTGTCATGAGTTTGTTATAGCTGAGCTCACTATCCGGTACCGGCCAGAAATATGACTGGGCTGTGGATGCGAATTCAGCAACTTTCCCAAAACTTCCGCCATCTTTTCCGGGGATAGTAAGTCCGAGACGCATCAGGTCCATATTACGGATACCTTCACCAAGAAATTCCATGTTTCGCTCAAGAAGTATAGCATTATAGAAGGCCTGGGCATCAGCGAAATCAGCTGCATTATATGCACCTGTTGCAAAAGATCTTGTTCTCACTGCATTAAGCAGGTTAATTGCCTGACCGTCCACTGTACCTCCGCCGCGTACAAGGGCTTCAGACCGGTTCAGAAGGACTTCTGCCCAACGGATTACCGGGGCCCAGTCTGTTCTTGTGGCACGATCAAGATATTTTGTAAGGTAAACCTTTTCACCAACCGTTTTCAACATTAATTTTCTTGCATCGGTAGCGTCCATGGCTGCAAATGCAGATCCCGCAGTCTGTACAAGATGATATGACTCATCGGACCCTGATTCGAAATAATGTGCAAGGTGACTCTGTGTTCCTGCATTATTGGCCGCTGTATTTGGCATAGAGAGAACAGATTCTTTTGTTGAGTTAGGCGAAGCAAAAACGCCTGCGTAATTGGCATTCAGGGCATGTGCAACACCTGATTTGGCAGTAAAAGGAGCTGCATCAGGTACTATCTTGGCTGATTCTGCTACTACCTGGGCCCAGTTTTGCATATGCAGATACACCCTTGTTTTATAGGCAATAATGGTGTTCTTATGTATTCTTGTCATGTTAAGATAATTACTGCCATGATCTGATGCGGCCATTGTTTCTGCATCATTAAAATCCTTAAGTATCTGGGTATATACATCCGCCACAGTACTCGGGGCCATGTCGTTCCCTTCCGGTAATTTGTTAGCTGTAAGTCTGAGAGGGACCCCACGGTTTGCACCATTATTCATATGATATGGTTTTGAATACATCTGCATAAGGTCAAAATAGCATATTGCCCTTATAGCCAATGCCTCGCTTCTATACTGGTCATACTCCGTCTGTGTAACAAAGCTGGTGATCTTGCCGCCATCCCAGGCTGCTGTCAGACCTTCGAGAAAGACGTTTACAACGTTTATTGTTTGATAGATAGCACCCCATAGATTCTGAACTTCATTTGTACTGCTTATAACAGAGTGGTTCCAGGTCGCAAAGCATGTCACAAGGTTGGAACTGTTCGGAAGAAAATTATCACATCTTACATCATTATATACCATAAATCTTCCACCCAGATGCTGCCCACTTTTAAGGGAAGCATACATTCCATTTACCTGTAATTCGATCCTGTCCTTTGTATCAAATGCATTTAAATCTGACAGTGAAGTAATTGGTACCGGATTCATCCATTCATCCTTGCTGCATGCGGTAATCAACAATACCAACGCTAATATTATTGAACCTTTATATATGTTTTTCATATCTAATTCTTTTTTAATTTGTTAAAAAGTAACATTGATACCAAAGGTGTAGGTTCTTGCCTGGGGGGCAGTATTTCTGTCTATCCCAGGTGCAAGGTTGGAATCAGCGTTAGTAGAAACTTCCGGGTCAGAACCTGAATATTTGGTAAACACAAATGCATTAAAGACCTGCCCATAAATCCTCAGCCTTTCAATATTTTGTACGCCCGACAATAAGTTCTTGAATGTATATCCCGCACTCAGGCTTCTTACTTTCAGATAATCACCCTTCTCAATATTCTCGGTTATGACGAATGCCGATCCGTTTGAAACGTTATCATTCATAACGGGCTTAGGTATGTTTGTTATGTCACCAGCCTTCTTCCATGCAGTTTCATAGACCTCAACCGAATTATTCCACCATCTCTGGTCTCTTATACCTGCTTTTGATCCGGCATAAACATAGAAACCGAAAGAATATGTAAGGTTTAATGAAACATCGAACCCTCTGTACTCCAGATTATTGTCAAGACCTCCAAAAAACTTCGGTAAAGGTGAAGCCCATGCCACGGCATCGTTAGCTGTGTTTACCGCCGGAGCTACAGATCCGTCTGACCGGTAGGTCCATTTGTTAGCTGCTTCATGACTATAAAGAATCTCTTTCCCTGCTGCGTTAACATATATTCTTCTTCCAGTCTGAGGATCAACACCGCGTGTTTCGACAGCTAAAAGGTTTCCGACAGGCTTTCCGACAACAGTTATGTTTGTAGTTTCAAGGTCAGCTGTTGCTGTCCTTATCTCATCTACACCCGGGGCCAGTTCGGTAACTTCATTCCTTACGTATGAAAAATTGAAGTTTGTTGTCCAGTTAAAATTTGGTTTATTAATGTTATAGCTGGTAAGCGAAAACTCAAGTCCTGTATTATACATTGATCCGACGTTTGCAGGAATTGAGTTTCCCGGTATACCCTTTGATGGAGACTGAGGTACGTTAAGAATCAGGTTATCCACATCATTATAAAAGTAGTTGATATCAGCCTGCAGTCTGTCATTCAGGAGGCCGAAGCTGAGTCCTACATCATATTTGTCACTTGTCTCCCATTTAAGATCGGCATTTCCTGCCTGTGAGAAATAGAGAGTGGCATCATCAGCATAAAGGCTTGAACTATAGAGGAACAAAGAGCTGTAATTGCCTATTCCGAACATATTACCGACTCTTCCGTAGCTGAGTTTCAATCTCATATCTGAAAAGATATCATTAAGGCCGGTATTGGCAATAAAGTTTTCATTTGAAATGTTCCACATAAAGGAGACTCCTCCAAAGTTACCCCACTTGTTATCTCTTGAAAGGCCACTGAATGCATCCCGGCGGAAACTTCCTTCAAGGTAGTATTTTCTATCCCAATTGATATTTGCACGGCCGAAGTATGAAGCATAGAAGTTTTCACCATAGCCTCCCCCTGGTATACCGTAGGCAGTAGTCCATGATCCTGCAAAAGTTGTAAAGAATGGATCCGAAACCGCTGTCTTTGTTGCATTCCAGCTACTGCCAACTGTTCTTTGATTTTCAAGTCCTGCAAGTAAACCGATATTTATCCTTTCCTTAATAGTCAGATTATAATTAGCGGTATTGGTCCATGTCCACCTCTTATCCTTACCTGTCCAGTTGTAAGCATAGCCGCCATAACCATAACCATCACCTCCGACAGCTGACCAGAAAGTTGTTGTCTCTCTTGCAAGATTATCCATACCATATACTGTTTTAAGCACAAGACCTTTGAAAGGTTCGAGACTTCCGGTGAGTGTTGCAAGTATCCTGTCTGACTCTGTGGTATGTGCATTTGTTTCCATTATCTGACCCGGATTATGATAACCAAGTCCTGCAGCAAGTCCGGTACCCATTCCTCCGATACCACTACCGGATAGGTTCCACGATCCGTCACTGAGCTTCGGTCCTATAATAGGTGGAAGAACGAATGCAAGACGTGCAGCACCTGCAGTCGCAAAGCTTGATCCTGTATTAGGTGATTCGGTATATCCGTTTGTATATGCAATGTTAGCACCTATTGTTAAATACTTGTTGACCTTATGATCAACATTCATCCTTGCATTTCTTCTGTTATAGAAGTTTTTCTTGACCATACCATCCTGATCTGTATAGCCAACAGATAGGAAATATGATGTTGTTGGTGAAGAACCAGATACACTAATGGCATGGTTCATCTGAAAACCTTTCTGATAAACATAGTCAGCCCAGTCAGTTTCTACAGGTTTTCCGTCAGGACCATTTACCTTTTTGAGCACCACAGATGACCCTGCATTAGAATAAGCAAGATTCTTATGTGCGAGGTACTGATCGGCATCCATCAGGTCAAAAAGCCTGTAAGGTTCTGTCCATCCGGCATATCCGTCGTAGGTTACTTTTGTCTTTGCTCCGGATCCGCGTTTTGTAGTGATTAATATGACACCATTTGCCGCACGTGAACCATACAAGGCAGTTGCAGAAGCATCCTTCAGGATATCCATCGATTGAATATCAGAAGGATTGATGTCTGCCAGAGAGTTCTGGATGGCAGTTCCTCCGATATTACCTGTAAATACCGGTACTCCGTCAACAACTATAAGAGGGTTTGAACTGGATGTAATTGAATTAAAACCCCTGATACGTATGACAGGTACCTGGTTAAGAACACCATTTGGAAGTATCGTCGACACACCGGCAGCTTTACCAGACAAGGCCTGGTCAAAGCTCTGAAGGTTCAACTTCGAAAGAGCTTCACCATCAACTGTTGCTATCGATCCTGTTACTTCGCGCTTCTGCTGTGTACCATAAGCAACAACAACAACTTCATCCACATTATAAAGGTCTTGCCGCAGAACAATGTTAATTGTCGTTCTGCCCTGTACCTGCACTTCCTGTGTGACAAAGCCGATAAAGCTGAAAACAATTGTTTGTGCACCTGTCGGCACTGCCAGGGAGTATTTTCCGTCTGCCCCGGTAATTGCACCGATTGTAGTACCCTTTACTGAAATATTAACACCGGGTAACGGAAGACCGTCCTCTGAGCCGGTCACAGTACCCGAAATCTGCACTGTCTGCGCCATAACAAGAGTACCCGTTATCAGCACCAGTGTAAGAAACATCAGGATTCTTTTCATAAATAAAAGTTTAGGTTAATAGAAATAATCGCGGCACTAATATAACAATAATTTAATATGACAAATATCATAGGAAATTATTTTTTATAAATGTGATATTCCCTCTGCTTATTACCCTATGATTCTCTTTCTACTTCTAAAATCAAAAATCGTTAATCCTTGTTCGATATTCAAACTAAATTAAAAACATCTGACTCATTGGGCAGACACTATTAAAAGACCTTTGCTACAACCTGAAACCCGAATCAACTACCTTCTGAATATATTCTACTTCGTTCCGGGATTTTTGAACAATTTCAGTTCCCTTCGAGAGTACAGTTCCGATGAATATTTTATCTTCTACTCCCGAAGTATTTATTTTCACATTAAGAAAAGCGCCGTTTATGGCTGCTATAAGTGCCAGTGAGCCGACTGCAGCATCACTGACTGATGAAGGATTGCCCTTTTCGACCATATTCCGGATTAGCTCAAATCCTGAAAAAGCAGTCTCCATTACTCTTAGCGGGACAAGTATTGCTCCTTTAAAAGCATCCTGTATAGCACCATTCCTTGTGTTTATCTCCTCCACGGTGTTTTTTGGCAAACGTCGTGCTGCAATAATTTTATTGTAAGCTTCAGTATCTTCATCTACAAGGCTGAGAAGCTTATTCTGTATCTCTTTCCCTTTTACAGCCCATTCTGAAAACTCCTTCCACCTGTCGTCCCAGCCCTTTTTATGACTCGAAAGATTGGCTACCATAGTACCCAGGGCTACACCAAGGGCCCCCATATATGCAGAAACCGATCCTCCACCCGGGACAGGTAATTCTGATGCCACTGTGTTCATGAATGTAGTAAGGCTCATATTTATGAGCCCCTGCTGATTTGTATCTTCCATAACGTATTCAATTATTTTTTCCTCCGGCCTGAACGGATGTAATTCATTTAATCCCATCGACTTAACTGCAATTTTTATCAGCTCATTATCAGGAACACCGGATGATCTCTGTTGTTTTTCGAGGAAATATTTGCCTGCATCAAGAAGTGATTTCAGCGGTATCAGTCCTACGAGTTCTGAACCTGTAATTCTTATTCCCCTGGCCTCAGCTTTCCTGCAAACTTCATCAAAGGCTATATGGACAGGAGTGACTGAGATATTTGTAAGATTCATCGAGATCTGGGCAATGCCATACTCTTCAATATACCATCCGATTGCTTTGACACTTTTAAGAGTTCCCGGGACATTCAGTATTTCACCATTTTCAGTAACTATATCCCGGCCTTTTTCTCTAACATCGAAAGCAATGGCATTGGCTCGTCGTGTTGATGTGGTATTCAGATTCACATTGAATGCTACAAGGAAATCCCTTGCTCCTACTGCTGTTGCTCCGGATCTCACATTAAATACAGCCGGACCATAATCAGGTTTCCAGGCCGGATCGGTAAGCTTCTTTTCAAGACCTTCATATTCTCCTGCCCTGCAAGCGGCAAGATTCCTGCGTTTTTCTTCAAAAGCAGCATTCTCATAGCAAAATACCGGTATATGGAGCTCATTACCTATTCTTTCTGCCACTTTTCTGGTAAAAATTACAGTCTCTTCCATAGTGATCCCTGATACGGGGATGAAAGGACATACATCTGTTGCTCCCATTCGTGGGTGTTCGCCCCTGTGCTTTGACATATCAATCACTTCCGATGCCTTTTTTACAGCCAGAAAAGCTGCCTCTGCAACTGCCTCAGGATCTCCCACGAATGTTACAACAGTTCTGTTTGTGTCCTTACCGGGATCGACATCAAGCAATTTTACTTTTTCGACAGATTCAATTACATCCGTGATCTGTTTAATAACCGACATATCGCGTCCCTCGCTGAAATTCGGAACACATTCAAGAATTCGTTTTTCCATAAGTTACCTTAGTACCACGTCTTAGCCCCCCTTCAGGGGGGTTGGGGGGTCGTTTATTATTTTACCTCTAAGTATTACCGTTTCGATCAGATTGCTGCCATACGCATAGGGCATAAATTCATACGACGGGATCTCTTTTGTGATGAAAACATTAGCCACTTTCCCCCGGGCTATCGACCCGTGTGTCTCCGACAATCCCATTGCATAAGCCGAATTTATTGTAACCGCATTAATTACTTCCTCCGGAAGCATCCTGAGCCTGATACATCCCAGCGACATCACTAGTTTCATGTTTCCCGAAGGCGATGAACCGGGATTATAATCGGAAGCCAGAGCCACAGGAAGACCCGAATCTATCATTTTCCTCGCCGGGGGATCGGGTAATCCGAGAAAAAAAGCAGATCCGGGGAGAAGTGTAGGCATCGTTTCTGTACCCAACAGAGCAGCAATCTCCTCATCCCCGCTCCGTTCAAGATGATCAACAGATAAGGCTCCATATTTAACTCCTGTCTGCACACCTCCCGAATAATCCAGCTCATTTGCATGGATCTTCGCCTTCAGCCCGTATCTCAATCCTGCCGTCAGTATCCTTTCAGTTTCATCAGTTGTAAAAAATCCCTTATCACAAAAGACATCAATGAAATCAGCCAGTTTCTCCGAAGCAATTACGGGGATCATCTCATTAATGATCAAATCTATATATTTTCTTCTGTCTTGTCTGAACTCCTCCGGCATCGCATGAGCTCCCAGGAAAGTTGCCCTGACTTCAACTGGTGATGTAGCCCTGATCTTCCTGATTACCCTGAGCATCTTAAGTTCAGCTTCAGTCGATAGTCCGTATCCGCTTTTTATTTCAACAGCCCCTGTACCCAGACTGATAATCTCCTTTATTCGGACCATTGATTGTTCATACAGATCATCTTCAGATGTCTCCCTGAGCTTTACGGCCGAATTCAGGATTCCTCCTCCCCTTTCAGCGATCTTTTCGTAAGACAATCCTCTTATCTTATCTGTAAATTCCTGCTCCCTGCTTCCTGCATAGACAAGGTGAGTATGCGGATCGCAGAAAGAGGGGAAAACCATTTTTCCGGAAGCATCGATCACATCAAAATTATTCTCTGAAATCTGGTATGCTGCAGGATACTCACCCATCGATCCGTAGTCACTTATCTTATCATCCTGGATAAATAGAAATGCATTCTGAATAAGACCCAGCTTTTTCATATCACTTCCGCAGACCTTCAGTACAGGCTTATCTTCGGTCTGAACAAGGCACTTTATATTTTTAATAAGGAGACCCATATCCGATTTATCCAAATTTCAGGTTTCAGGTTTCAGGTTCCAGGTTTCAGGTTCCAGGTTCCAGGTTCCAGGTTTAAAGTATTCGGTATTCGGTATTCGGTATCGACTTACAGATCACCGATTACTGATTACCGATTACTGAATATCAGATCAAGAGCAACCTGGAACCTTGAATCTGGAACCTTGAATAATTAAAGTCCTGACCAAGTTAGCAAATATTATAAAAGAAGATGAACATTTCAAGTTTTCTTTATCTTTATCGGCAATTCTAAAACCATGATCTATGAAGAAATATCTTTCAGTTCTGCTTATTTCGTTATTGGCTGTTACCTCATCAGCCCAGGAAAAGAAGGCAAAAACAGGATGGAAATTCGGTGGTGCACTGCCGGCTGTTACATATGATTCAAACCTGGGATTCCAGTATGGAGCCCTTATGGAGTTTTTCAATTACGGCTATCCAAGTGTTTATCCTGAATTCCTCGATCACACATATACCGAGATATCCCGTTTTACAAAGGGCAGTGGCATTTACAGGATGATGTATGAATCCTTCCACCTTATCCCGGGGGTTCATCTGACAAGCGATCTGAGCTGGCTGCCTGATCAGGCTTATCATTTCTACGGGTTCAATGGCTATGAAAGTGTTTTCAATAAAGACTGGATGGACAATGAATCAGAGGATTACAGAACAACGATGTTCTATCGCTATAAAAGAAACCAGTTCAGGTTTAAAAATGATTTTGAAGGAAAGCTGTCGGGAGAGCATTTTAAATGGAATGCAGGGTTTGCCTTCCAGAATTTTATAAACAGTTCGGTGGATATTGATAAGCTTAACAAGGGGAAGGATGAAGAACTGCCATCTGTCGAGGAAGAACCCGGTCTTTATGAACGCTACCGGGCACTTGGTCTGATATCTGAGAATGAAGCTGACGGTGGCTGGGTCAATACCGTGAAGGTGGGATTATCATGGGACAGCCGCGATAACAGGCCCAATCCGATGAAAGGACTGTGGACAGAGATAGGCATAGAAATTGCTCCGGAATTTATCGGGAACGACTGGGGATTTTCGAGATTCTATATTACGCACCGCCAGTATTTTACTCTGATACAAAATGATCTGTCGGTAGTCTACAGGCTTGGATATCAAAGTACCGTGTCGGGCGAAGTACCTTTCTTTTACCAGTCGCAGGTTATCACCTCAATGCTTACAGGAGCCACAAATGAAGGGCTCGGAGGCTCAAGCACGCTTAGAGGTGTGCTGAAGAACAGGGTCATAGGTGACGGTTTCGTTTACGGAAACTTCGAACTACGATGGAAACCAATATATTTCAAACTTTTTAACCAGGATTGTTATCTTGGTCTGAATGCATTTTATGATATCGGGAAGGTGACAAAAACGATCACCCTTCCTTCGAATCTTCAGACTACATTCAATAATTTATACGAGGAAAATTTCTCAGATTATTTCAACACCGGAGAGGAAAAATTTCACCAGTGTGCCGGTATAAGCATAATGCCTGTTATTAATCAGAATTTCGTCATTGCCGTTGATATAGGCAAGGCCTTCAACAAGCAGGATGGCAATATAGGCTTCTCGATCGGGTTGAATTATTTGTTTTAGGATATTTTCTCACTGGCACTCCTCGAAGCTCTTCTTATACTGCTCAATGGCCCTGAGGCTCATCCCCATGCTCGAGAAGCCACCGTCGTGATATAGATTTTGCATTGTGACCTTCCTTGTGAGATCCGAGAAAAGAGCAACACAATAATCAGCACATTCTTCAGCTGTGGCATTTCCGAGAGGAGACATTCTTTCAGAGAAGTCGACAAGAGAATCAAAGCCATGTATACCTCCACCTGCAGTTGTCAGAGTAGGTGACTGGGAAATTGTATTAACCCTTACTTTCCTGTCGCGTCCATAGATATAACCGAAGCTTCTTGCTATTGATTCAAGCAGGGCCTTTGCATCGCCCATATCGTTGTATCCGGTAAGAGTTCTCTGTGCTGCAACATAAGAAAGTGCCAGAACCGATCCCCACTCCTTTATAGCATCCAGTTTATATGCAGTCTGAAGAATCCTGTGAAAGCTGAGAGCTGAAATATCAAAGGTCTTCAGCATATTTTCATAGCTGGTTTGTTCGTATGGGATATCTTTCCGCACGTTCGGGGACATACCGATTGAGTGAAGGATAAAATCGAACTGACCTCCGAAAATCTCCATGCTCCCTGAAATGAGCTTATCTATATCTTCCATTTTTGTGGCGTCGGCAGTTATTACAGTGCTGCCTGTTATTTCCGCCAGCTCATTTATACTTCCCATCCGTACTGCAACGGGTGAATTGGTAAGTACAAGCGATGCTCCGTGCTGCCAGGTTTTAAGAGCGACCTGCCATGCTATTGACTTCTCGTTAAGTGCACCAAAGATGATGCCCTTCTTTCCTTTTAACAATGTTCCTTCCATAATCGACCCAACTCAATTAATTAACATATTTAGAACAAGTTACGTTTATTGTCAAATTGTTTCACGAACTCACCCCCTTTAATTCCCCCTCTCTACTGCGTAAAGAGGGGGAAGAGCTTATTCGAGTAAGATATACCCCCTTCTTTGCGAAGCAGAGAAGGGGGAAGGGGGATGAGTTTGTGCCGGATCAGTTCTTCGCTGCCTCCAGCAGCTCTTTCGCATTCTTTACAGCTGTTGCAGTCACCTCACTTCCGCTGAGCAATCTGGCAACTTCCATTATTCTCTCATCAGGTGATAACAATCTAACCCTTGTAATTGTTGAATCACTGCTGTCATCTTTATAAACATGAAAATGTTTTGAGCCCCTCGATGCTACCTGGGGAAGATGTGTAATATTAATAACCTGCATATATTTACCCATTCCGGCAAGTATTTGTCCTACCTTATCGGCAACCTCGCCTGACACCCCTGAGTCAATCTCATCAAAGATTATTGTGGGGAGATTTGTATTTTTTGTAAGAAGTGATTTCAGGCTGAGCATAACCCGTGACAACTCGCCTCCGGAAGCGGTTTTTGCAAGGTTTTCGGGTTCAATCTGTTTGTTTGCCGAGAAAAGGAAGTCGGCATGATCTATCCCTGACTGGCTTAATTCGTTAAGTTCTGCAATCGAAATTCTGAACCGTGCATTGGGCATCCCCAGCTGTTTCAGCATACCGGAAATATTATTTTCTGCTTCACCAAGAATGCTTTTCCTCTTTCCGGATATTGTCCCGGCCAGTTTCAACAGGAAAACTGTTTCCGTTTTCAGAAGGGATTCCAGTCCTGCCAGCCTCTCATCGCCAGTTTCAATTGTCTTAACAAGGTGTTTTATCTCCTCCCGTTTGTTAATCAGTTCCCCGAGATCCTTCACCCGGTGCTTCTGAATTAATGAATAAATTGTATCAAGCCTGTTATTGACCTGAGTAAGGCGCTGTGGATCGGAATTTATTGATCCGGCAAGCTTATCAATTTCCGAGGCCAGGTCATTCAGCTCAATATATGATGATTCTGACCTTGCAAGCAGTTCCGCCCCGCCGGGAAGATATTCCTTTATTTTATTAAGTGTTAACCTGGCCTCCTTAAGGTACATAAGTATAGATCCGGTTTCCGAGGAGAAAAGTTCTGATGCTCCGGTAAGTCCGGTTTTTATCTCTTCGGCATGAGAAAGCATTTCCTGCTCTTTTTCAAGATCCTCCTGTTCCCCTTCTGTAAGACGGGCTGCTTCGAGCTGGTTTAACTGAAACCGGTAATACTCCAGGTCAGCTTTATTCTTGTCTGCTTTTTCCCTCAGAACTTCATATTCCCGTCTGATTTCGCGGTATTTTGTAAACCTGTCCCTGTATTCATATAACAATCTGCCTGTACCTGCAAAGGAATCTATAACATTCAGCTGGAACGCATTGTTATTGAGCATTAAGGTCTGGTGCTGTGAATGGATATCAATCAGCCTGTCACCAATTTCCTTAAGCAGATTTATTGTAACAGGAGTATCATTTATAAATGCCCTTGATTTTCCGGCCTGATTTATTTCTCTTCTTAATATTGCAACAGGCTCATAATCGAGCTCATTGTTTGAAAAAAACTCTGTAAGATCGTAATTCTCAATTCTGAAAGTACCTTCAACGATACATTTTTCGGTTTTTTCAAGCAGAACGGAAGAATCTGCCCGGGAACCGAGTATAAGGGATAATGCCCCCAGAAGTATTGTTTTGCCTGCACCTGTTTCACCTGTTATGATAGTCAGACCATCGTCGAACTCAATGTCAAGATCCCTGATGAGTGCATAATTGTGAACATAAAGCTTTATGAGCATAACCGTGTATGGTTAATTTGAAGCTGTTATCCTTTCATATTTTGATTTGTTTGCAGGATCGATTTCTGTCATGATCTGCACAACACGGCTTCTTTCCTCAGGAAATGATTCCGAAAAAATATTTACAAGTTCTTCGGCTTTTGCGTCAACGATCACCTGTACAAGGTACATGAAGGGGTCTGGTTTGTTCCTGTATACTTCCTGTATCATTCTGAGACTTTCCACAATACTGACCCTTGCTTCGGAGGTCCTTGATTCAAGACGATCCAGACCATTTATATTATATTCATACAGGAAGCGGCGGACTCCGACATACTGATCATCGAGGAGGTTCTTTACAAGCCAGTACCTGTTACGGTTTCTCGAACCGTCATATGGTTTCCAACCGGCTTCAGGAGCATTCTGGGCATTTGTAACGATTTTCTCGGCCATACGGAAGAACTCAGTTCCACCCATCGGAGAAAATGTATCATAATCAAATCCAAGTATAATATATGCATAGTAAGCCAATACAGAAACAAGACTTGACCGGTGGGTATTAGGGTCAAATTCGAGAGGCTGGAACTCCACATATCTGAATCTGAAACTATTATCCATAAAATTCAGCATTGTTGAGTTATATGTTGTGTTGAAGACCGGCCTCCTGAGCTGAACCTGAATTGTTCCGTTGAATTCATCGGCAGAGATCTGATCATTTATTGTTATCAGAAGGTTACAATCAATTCGTTCAGCATAACTGTAAACATGGTTTGTCCAGACTGTATTATTCATGAATTCATAAACATCGCGCTGCATGTTCTCAAACACCTGACGGTTTGATCCCTGTATCTTTTGTGCAGAGACCTGGACATTGCAGTTCAGCTCCTGCGAGAAGATCAGTCCGGGGACAGCCGCCAGCAGAACCGTAAGAAAATATTTCACAAACCTGGTAAATTGTATCATTATCTGATCATTATTACAATTTTGTCAAAAATATCCCTTGCCGCATCACTTTTGATTTCAACTCAAATTTATTAATAATATTGTACCTGGCAATAATTGTGATAATATTGGTATCATGACCAGAGAGTGCACCATAAGCAGCTGATGTATCTGCAAGTGCAATTCCTATCATCCCTGATGAATTTTTGATTTTATTGTTTACCAGTCCTGAATAGCAGGGCAGCGGACAGAAAATTATTTTGGTTTGGCTGTATGTTCCGGATTTCTGTAGAAGATCTTGCCTTCTTCAAGTTCCTGAAGTGCAATCAGGGTTGCTTTCGGAAGTCTTTCATAAAACTTCGATATCTCGATCTGTTCGCGGTTCTCAAATACCTCCTCAAGATTATCGCTGTAAGAAGCAAACTCCTCAAGCTTTTTATTGAGTTCCTGCTTCATCTCAACAGATATCTGATTTGCCCTTCGTGAAACAATAATCACTGTTTCATAGATATTGCCTGTATCCTGGGTAACCTTGTCAAGATCACGGGTAATAGTTGTAGACGGAGCCATCGATTTTCTGTAATCCATACGCTTATTGTATATTTGCTTCGATATTAGATGTATCTATTTTAAGGAATTTCCCTGTTGACTGATATATTCTTTTCACATCCCTCGAATATTTGCTTTCAGGAAATTCTTCCATGAAAGAATAATAATCATCAAGTGTGTCCTGATATCGTACCTTCTGTTTGTCGGGCATACTGTTTTCCGCATAGAGATAAAGAGAATTAAGTTTGAGGAACATCATCTCTTCACGGTATTTTGTATCGGCATATTCTTTCAGACTGTTATTCAGGGCAACAACGGCAGCCTTGTACTGTTTCATGTCGTAATAGAGTCTGGCGCTCAGGTAAGATTTTTCCACAAGTCTTTCCTGAAGTTCCCTGATCAGCTTTTTGCATTCATCGGTTCTTGAACTCGAAGGGTATTTGTTCATGAAGTAATTAAATCCTTCTATCGCAGCTCTCGTACTTGCCTGATCGAGCTCCGCCCTCGGTGACAGGTTAAAGTCGCACATGGCAGCCATAAATGCAGCGTCCTCAGCGTATTTGCCATATGCATACTGATCCATATAACCCTTGAAATAAGTAGATGCGGAAAAGTAATCCTTCATTCTGTAGAAACTATTGGCATTCATCCAGTTAAGATCCTCCGCCTCCTCTGTAGCCCTGAATCTCGGAAGCACCTGTCCCAGCAACTCGGTTGCCTTTACATACTGACCGTTTTCATAATATTCTTTTGCCTTTGCCTTCTTAAGATCATAGTCAGTACTCTTCAGGAGCTTTTCATACTCGCCGCAGGAACTGAGCAAAATCAAAATAATAAGGAATATATAGCTTCCGGACCTCATAAAAAAAATGTTGCGCAAAATTACAATAATTTTTTGAGTTAAGATATATAAACGAAATATTTATCTTTTTATTCTGTCACAGGAAGTAGTTAATAAATTAGGTATAAATAGGTATGAAGGTATGATCACAAATCTATACTTTTGTGACAGTTTTTACTAAACCGTAAATCATGGATATTTTTGAAAAAATCAGATCAAACAGAGGAGCTCTGGGACAATATTCGGATATAGGAGATGGCTATTTCATGTTCCCGAAGCTGGAGGGGGAAATAGCTGCGAGAATGACATTCAGAGGGAAAAAGGTATTGACCTGGAGTCTTAATAACTATCTGGGTCTGGCAAACAATCCCGAAGTAAGGAAAGCTGATGCGGAGTATGCCAGTCAATATGGGCTCGGTTATCCGATGGGTGCCCGTATGATGTCGGGACATACATCAAATCATGAGAAATTTGAGAAGATGGCGGCAGAATTTGTTGGAAAGGAGTCGGCTTACCTTCTCAACTTTGGCTACCAGGGCATGGTTTCAATAATTGATGCTCTTGTCGACAGGCATGATGTAATTGTTTACGACTCCGAATCCCATGCCTGTATCATGGATGGTCTCAGGCTTCACTTCGGCAAGAGGTTTGTTTATGCACATAACGATATAGATAGCTGCGAAAAGCAGCTTCAGAGAGCAACGAAACTCACTGAAGAATCCGGTGGAGGTATACTTGTAATAACAGAAGGCGTGTTCGGGATGGCCGGAGACCTAGGAAAACTCGATAAGATTGCTGAACTTAAAAAGAAATATAATTTCCGCTTCCTTGTTGATGATGCTCACGGATTTGGCACTATGGGAGCTACAGGTGCGGGTACCGGTGAACATTTCGGTGTGCAGGACAAGATTGATATTTATTTTGCCACTTTCGCCAAGGCGATGGCAGGTATCGGCGGATTCTTCGCAGGCGACAAGGATATAGTGACATATCTCCGTTTCAATCTGAGGTCACAGATCTATGCAAAAGCTCTTCCTATGGCGATGACCCTTGGTGCGATAAAAAGACTGGAACTTATAAAAGCCCATCCGGAATACAGGGAAAATCTCTGGACAATAGTAAATGCTCTTCAGAAAGGATTAAAGGAAGCCGGACTTGATCTCGGGAGGACCGAATCACCAGTAACCCCGGTCTTCATGAAGGGTTCCCTTGAGCAGACAACCCAGCTTATCTATGATCTTCGTGAGAATTTTAATATCTTCTGTTCTGTTGTTATCTATCCGGTGGTCCCCAGAGATGTTGTAATGCTCCGGCTTATACCTACTGCACAACATACCCTTGAGGATGTTGAATATACTGTGAATGCCTTCAGGGAACTTAAAAGGAAACTTGATAATGATGAATATCCGAAAGTAATGGCGGATTTCTCGAAATAAAATTTATGCCCAATCATCCCCCTTCACCAAAATACATAAAAAGTGAAGGCGGGATGAACAAGTATCACTTCCTGAACAAAACTTCTTCTCAATCGTTATACAGACTGAAATCAATCTGATCGGACAGATAATTTCAGTATAATCCTGTATAATGGTAATGGACAAAAACCAGATAAATCTTCTTAAAGCTTATAATATGCTGCTCTATTTTTCGGGCAGCATGTTAATGAATGCACCAACCGAGGAGTGCGTTATTGATTTCTGGATAAACGGATCGCTGAAAAAGCTGCCGGTCAGAAGTTCAAATCCAAGATTTATTAATGCCGCATCACTTCTCAGACAATCATGTGAGGATAAAAACCTGTGCAGAAAGATGCTCAATGAAGATTATTCCAGACTTTTCGACAAAACGGGATTACAGCTTGCCCCTTCCCGGGAATCTGATTATTCAATCCATAGTACAGGCAAAAATCATGAAACACCTGATGATTTTTACAAATCATACGGCTGGCAGCCCGAACAAAAATCAGGTATACCATCTGATCATCTTGGCATTGAACTTCTTTTTCTCACCCGTCTTACAGATAAATACCTCCAGATAGATGACGAGCCAAGCTGCCGTGAAATGAGAAATGAGATAAGGCGGTTCATTGATGATCATCTCTTGTCCTGGATCCCGCAATGGAACGAAAATGTTCAGGAGAATGCCCATACTCTCTGTTATAAAGGTATCGGCACTCTGATTCACGCATGCGTTGAAGATATATATGCAATCCTGTCCTGAAGATCGGCAATTAATCCTTTCTTCTCTGTGGATCTCTGTGACTTCTCTGTGGATCTCTGTGTAACCAAAAGAAATATAAGAACTTACACAGAGTTACACAGAGGGTTCACAGAG
>CAZWUB010000050.1:0-24932 GCA_964637415.1 uncultured Rikenellaceae bacterium | reverse complement strand
AGGATTAAAAATGAAAAAACAAGAAATATAACCGGTAGCGGACTGGGGCTTTCAATAGTAAAAAAAGTTGTCCAGCTGTATTTCGGTACAATTTCTGTTGAAAGTACTCCGGATGAAGGAACTGTATTTACAATAAGAATACCAAAAAGTCCGTCAAACCTAACCTGAAATAATCATATGAAGTTGCCGGGTAAAACAATTGAAAGACTCAGTGAATATCGCAGGACACTTCTGGGGTGTCTCACAGAAAGGAAAAATTTCATATTTTCCCACGATCTTGCAGCCCGCCTGCATATTACAGCCGTTCAGGTAAGGCGCGACCTTATGCTGATAGGCTATTCATCGGTACAGCGCAAAGGCTATGATGTTAAGGAGCTTATTGAAACAATAGGATCAATAATCGATTCTGAGGTTAGTATGAATGTTGCAATAATAGGAATTGGTAATTTCGGAAGGGCAGTTGCAGGTTATTTCAAGGGTAAAAGATCAAAGCTTAACCTTGTTGCATCATTCGATAATGATCCCCAGAAAGTAAATAAAGTAATTTCAGGCGTCAGGTGCTATCCTCTCAGCGAGATGGAATCAATGATAAAAGATCTTGATATCCGGATTGCAATTATGACAGTTCCGCCAGACTTTGCAAAAGAGATTGCCGGTGACGCTGTCCGTTACGGAATAAAGGGAATACTGAATTTTACCACTGTTCCCCTTAATGTACCATCATGGGTATTCCTTGAGGAATATGATATGATCACATCAATTGAAAAAGTAGCTTATTTCGTTAAGGAAAACACTGTTTAGTACTTTCTGATAATGAATATTTTCAGAGGCTTTGAAGAAGTATCCGGGATCAGGAATCCTGTCGTGACAACAGGCTCGTTCGATGGTGTTCATATCGGTCATAAAACTATCCTCAACCGGCTCAGAATGCTTGCAGAAAAATATGATGGTGAGTCGGTTCTGATAACATTTCACCCCCATCCAAGGAAAGTTCTGTACCCCGAAACCGCAGGAAGGGATCTGAGACTTATAAATTCGCAGGAGGAAAAGCTCGAACTGCTGAAAAAAGCCGGACTTGATAATGTAATAATCGTAGAGTTCACAAGGGAATTTTCAAAAGTCACAAGTGAGGAATTTGTAAGTGATTACCTGTGCAGAATATTGAGATCAAAAGTTATAGTTGTCGGCTTTAATCATCATTTCGGTTTTAACAAGGAGGGTGATTATAAACACCTCTGGGGATGGAGGGAGAAATATGATTTTGAAGCCGAAGAGATACCTGAGCAGGAAGTCCAGCACGAAACTGTCAGTTCAACAAAAATCCGTAAAGCCATCAGCGAGGGATATATACAGAGGGCAAATGCATATCTCGATCATTATTATATTATTATGGGGATCCCGCATGAGACCACTTCTCCGGATTCATCCTTAATAAGCAGCCTTTCAGCAGTACCTGTAACTGAAGAATGTAAGCTGCTTCCTTCACCAGGTATTTACGCTGTTTCTGTAATTACAGGAAATACCGGCTCTAAAGCTATGGCAGTGATTTTTCAGAATTCCGGGGAACAATCGAGGGTAATGCTCAGCATTTTTGACAATCAGGAATTTTTTACCGGTAAAAAATGCTCAGTCCTCTTCCATAAGAAAATACACGGTGAGATACAGGTTACCGACCCGGGAATTGATTTCCGCCTCAATCTGGCAAAGAATGAAATTTCCGAGCTGATTTACTAATTTCCGCCCCTGAGCCCTGAGCCCTGAGCCCTGCGCCCTTTGGCCGCCGTAGTTTTAACGAAGGCGGCTCTCCGCCCCTACAACAACTGCCCGAAAAACACCGCATTCAGGAATATCTTATTTGTTCCGTACCAGATAGCCCTGAAATTTGTATTATCATATATTGAAATGACCCTGCCCCTGTGAACAGATAAAAATGCAGTTCCCTTCAGACGGTCGGAATTTTCTTTCGTACAGTAACCGCTCAGCAGCGGATCGGCAGTATATACAGCAGGATTATTATAAATATCATCAACCTTCGCGGCTGCAGAAGTACCCGATTTAAAAACCGGCAGGATATTTCTGGTATATCCGTAACAAAGCGGATGTGTAAGATCGAGTTTTACTGAAAATATCGATCCCGGGTTCTGCCTTGCCTGGTTATTTACCGAACGTTCAGCGAAAACACCTTCCTTCAGCTTTGAACCGGCAGCTGCAATAAAATCTATTTCTGCCAGCTTGTTCCTCTGGAGCCAGCTGTTTCCTCCTTTATATGCAATGATCGTCCCTCCCTGCCTGTTCCAGGCTTTTATGTTCTCTATGGCTGAAGCGCCCAGATCGGGAGAGCCTGCAACAATAAGTACATTATACCGGCTGAGATTAACACTTCCAAATCTCTGGGCTGTAATCATTGTTACCGGTATCTTAAACCGTGTATCGAACATGTGCCATATTTCTCCGGCGTCGGAACTGCTTATCCCGTCACCGGCTATCATAACAACCGAGGGTTTTTCGAGTACTCTGAAATTGCCGCTTCCCAGATCCATCCCTGATTCAGTAAATCCAGTATTCACCCCGTACACTGTAAGACCGCATTTTTCTGCCACTGATCCGATTATCTTTCTTAATTCATCCCCTTTAAAAGGCTGATCGTTGGCATGTATCATTATAGTCCCGTAAGAAAAAGTGTGATCGAGAGTGCTGTTCCTGAAAGAAAATTCCCCTGTTGAGACCCTGGTTCTGATACCTGCAATCTGGAGCTCATACAAAGCTTTCGGAGCGAAATATTCATTCCATTCAAAAAGGTAGGCATACGGATCCTGAGGTCCGGAAATTTTATTTTCAGAAACCGGGGCTTCCTTAATTTCTTCTCCCTGAAGACCATCAAGCTCCCGGGATACATTAAGGGCTGAATACTGAATGTTGAATGACATTGGCAGAACCCATGTAGAGACATCATAGAAAGTGCTGTCAGTGAATTCTTTAACAGGATCAAAAAGACTTCTGGCGAATCTGTATTCATCCTGCCTGAGAGGAACGACATAACTGTTTTGAGCCTTGTAAGTTATGCCATCCCTTGTGATATCCTTAACAGTCTTAAATATTTTTATCCGGTGGCCTTTAAGTATCCTTATAAATTCTGAAAGCCTCCCTTTATCATCAGGTTCTGTGAAAATATATGCTTTCACAGGATGCTTATCAGCCAAAGTCAGTGCATCCCTGTAAAATTTCCTCTGATTTTCAAGAAGCTTCTCCCTCATAGCCAGTCCTGCTTCAAGTGTTGAAAGGGATACTGTAAACTGATTACGGATGGCAAAGGGGAATGATAAAAGCATATTCGGAGTCTCTTTCAGATGTCCCTTGACACCTGCCTGTTCAAAAAGAATTCCCACAGATCCATGTATATCAGGGTAAGATGAACCTTTGCCTACATAGAAATCATCATAACTCTCTTCAGTAAAATAGAGACTGCCTATTTTGTTCAGGTATTTCTCGTGGTACTTACCGATTTCTGCAGTGAGATCCTGGTTATCAGAAGGAGTCAGGGGATTATTCCTGCTCTGGATGCCAGGCTGATAGAAGAATGTTGCATTGGCCCCCTGCTCGTGATGATCGGTATTTATATTTGGTCTCCATCTGTAGAAAGCATCCACCCGGCCTTTTGACTCGGGATGCTGAAGCATTATATAATCCCTGTTGAGATCAAACCAGTAGTGGTTGGTCCTCCCTCCGGGCCATGGCTCGGCAAACTCCCAGGAATTTGGGTCAGGATTGTTGTTAAGGCTTTTCGTGAAATTAACCCAGGTGGAATGCCGCTGCATACCGTCGGGATTCAGGGCAGGATCGATAAGAATTACTGCATTCTTAAGGAGCTCTTCTGTTTTGCTGCCTTCTGCTGCTGTAAGGTAATATGCAACAAGCGCAGATGCATTCTGTGCGCTTGATTCATTGCCATGAATGCCATACCCAAGCTTGATAAAGACAGGCAGATCTTTAATATCAAGATTGCCGGATAAGGAAGGATCCGATAGTTTCAGATGCTGTATCCTTAGCTGTTCCAGATTCCTGATATTCCCGGGTGAACTGATTATGAGATGACCCAGAGGACGGCCTTCATGGCTCCTTCCATACTCTTCCCACACAGCCCTTTCGGATATCCTGTCAAGCTCAAGCATATAATTATAAAGCTTGTCGTGGCTAAGGTGCCATTCCCCGACCTCGTGCCCAAAGAATTTTGAAGGAATTGTAATTTCCTTATTATAACTTATATCTTCCGGAAGATAATAGTCTGATGTTACCTGCGAAGAGATTATCTGACTTAACAGAACAGCCGGTAACAAAGAAAAAATATATTTCATTGCCTGCCAATTGAAATTAGTCCTGCAATATAGATTAAATTATATTTCAGTATATTGGAAAAAACCTGATTTTTTATCAGAGTGATTCCCCGAAATCTTTCTTATATGCTTCAGCAAGCTTTTCCGGCCAGTTGCTTACTGCTTCAAGCCGGCCGGTAAAGAAACGGAGTACAGGTGGTTCCTCAACGAATCTCAACCCTTCGATCAGTTTCCTGTTCTGATACAGCCAGTTGAGCCTGTCAATAGTATATTCCACCTGGGAAAGTGTGAAAACTCTCCTCGGTAATGCAAGTCTCAGCAGTTCAAGATCTGCATAAATGTCGTTCCCGTTTTCATCACGGTTACTGCTGATGGTTCCTCTTTCCATACCTCTGATCCCTGAAACAATATATAATGCGGCTACAAGAGATCCAGCAATGTATTGTGATTGTGGAATATGTGAAAGGAATTGTGTTGCATCAATATGACAGCCAAGAGCACCGCCCGGGCTTACAACGGGTATATCGAGTTTTTCAAGTTCCTGAACCATGTAGTTTATGAATGCGGGCGACTGACCCACAACATTTTCATCGACAGTTTCAAGCAGTCCCTGGGCCATCGCTTCAATCTCACGGATCGAGATACCGCCGTAGGTCAGAAAGCCTTCATAAAGCGGAACGAGAAATTTCATTTTTGTCCAAAGCTCGGTGGAGTTAGTACATATTGCACCTCCTTTGGATGAGCTGACCTTTCTTCCTGAGAAATAAACAATATCTGCAAGATCACACATCTGGAGAAGGATTGATTCAAGTGACTGGTTTTCAAAACCCGGTTCCCTTTTCAGGATGAAATATGCATTTTCTCCTATAAGGCTGGCATCCAGTACAATTATCAGCTTATATTTATCAGCTATTTTCCTTACTTCTTTCAGATTACCAAGAGAGAAAGGCTGACCGCCGATAAGATTTGTTGATGCTTCCATCCTTATGAATGGAACATTCTGCGGGCCTGATTCAATAATTACTTTTTCAAGTTGTACGGGATCGATATTGCCTTTGAACGGGTGGGAGCTTTTTATTTTCATAGCTTCCGGTTCGAAGAGTTCAAAGATCTTTCCGCCGTTTAGTTCAATATGGGCGCGGGTGGTCGTGAAATGATAATTCATCGGGATCACTGATCCTTCCTTAATGAGTGTTTTCGAAATAATATTTTCAGCTGCCCTTCCCTGATGGACCGGAAGAACATATTTTTTCCCGAATACCTTCAATACACTTTTTTCGAATGTTTTAAAGCTCATCGAGCCTGCATAGGCATCATCAGCTACAAACATTTTTGAAAGCTGGGTATCGCTCATCGCATTCGTACCGCTGTCTGTAAGCATATCAAGAAATACATCCCCGCTGCTTAGCAGGAAGGAATTAAACCCTGCCTCCTTCATGGCTTCCAGCCTTTTTTCAACCGGCAGGAGGTTAAGAGATTGTACTATCCGCACTTTATGCATCTCAAGCGGGATCTGTTTTCTGGTAGAGAATTTTACCGTTCCGTTTTTCTGAATTTCATCCATATTTTGATTATTATTTTATTAAAAAAAAAGGCTCACCCTTTTCGCGGCAAGCCTTATATTCATGAATTTATGGTTTATCACACATATATCACAGGACTGCCTGACCTGTATCTGCAATAATAACAATAATAGATTCCAATATTTAATTTTATTATCGTCATTACTTAAAATTTGAATCCAAACGTAATTTATTTTAAAATAAAATCAAAGGTTCCTGCCGGAAAAGTTAAAGAAAATTTTACAGTACCCTGGAGGGCGGGTCTGTTTATAACTTCTATCCTGTTTTAAATGAATATTTTTAGTATCTTGCTTCTGTTAATTCGGGGTATGTTTTCTACAGAGAATTATATTTCAGAGGTTTATTTATATCTGACAGCTCAAAATGTGGGTTATCTGAAGCGTTTTGCAGGTTTATGATATCTCATGCCTTACAGAAGTTTTAGTCATTATTTGCTATTAACCTTATTTTGAGAAATGATAAATGAAAAACTGATAAATCCCGCCAGTATTGTTGTGATCGGAGGATCAGAAGATCTTTTTAAACCCGGAGGCAAAATACTTAAGAATATAATTGACGGTAAATATTCCGGCCGGCTATATGTTGTAAACCCGGGTCATGATATGATCCAGGGAATAAAATCGCACCGCGATCTTAACAGTCTGCCTGAGGTTGACCTTGCAATACTGGCTGTTCAGGCAAAGTATTGCCTGCCGGCAGTTGAAGTATTGCTTAAGGAAAAGGAGACAAAAGCTTTCATTATTATTTCAGCAGGTTTCAGTGAATCGGGTGAAGAGGGGGAAAAACTAGAAAAGTCAATTACAAATCTGATCAGTGAAGCAGGAGGAACACTTATCGGGCCAAATTGTATTGGAGTTATAAGCCAGACCTATAACGGGATTTTTACTACTCCCGTTCCCAGACTTAGCAGCCGGGGTTGTGATTTTGTTTCAGGATCAGGAGCGACTGCAGTATTCATTTTTGAATCTGCTATTCCGAAAGGTGTAAACTTTTCGAGTGTTTTTTCAGTAGGAAACAGCGCCCATACTGGTGTTGAGGAAGTACTGGAATACTGGGATAATACCTTCAAACCTGAAGTAAGCTCCCTGATCAAGCTAATTTATGTTGAAGAGATACGTGATCCGGATAAATTGCTTCACCATGCATCCTCTCTGATAAGGAAAGGATGCAGGATTGCGGCAATAAAGTCGGGGACAAGCGAAGCAGGTATGAGAGCTGCTTCTTCACATACGGGAGCTCTTGCTTCCTCCGATTCTGCTGTGGAAGCTCTCTTCAGGAAAGCGGGTATTGTGCGTTGTACCGGAAGGGAAGAACTTACGACCGTAGCATCCGTTTTCTTCCATAAACATCTTAAAGGAAGAAATATTGCAATAATTACTCATGCAGGCGGGCCTGCCGTAATGCTCACTGATGCTCTTTCTGCAGGGGGGATGTCAATACCTCAGATCACCGGGGAACATCATGATAATCTTCTGGCAATGATGAATCAGGGAGCATCGGCAAATAATCCGATCGACATGATAGCAACCGCAACTGACGATCAGCTCGATAAAATTATCGAATACGTCGATAAACGGATGCCGGAAATAGACGGTATGATAGTAATATTCGGCAGCAACGGACTTAATGATATGGGTGTTATATATGATCTTCTTCACCGTAAAATTGAAGAGTGCACCAAACCCCTCTTTCCGATATTGCCATCAATATCAAGCTCGTACAACGAACTTGAATATTTTCTGGGAAAAGGACATGTAAATTTCCCAGATGAGGTTGTTCTTGGCAGGGCTTTAACAAAAATATCAAATACACCATTCCCTGCAGAAGAAAAATTATTTCTCAAGGATATTGATGTGCCTCTTATAAGAAGTATTATCGATAAGTCACCCTCAGGATATATGGATCCTGATCTTATTCAGCAGCTTCTCCGGGCTGCAGATATTCCGCTGGTAAAAGAAGCAGTTGTTAAAACAGTAAAAGAACTGCGGACAATAGCAGGAAAGGCCGGTTTTCCACTGGCGCTTAAGGTGATAGGTCCTGTTCATAAATCAGATGTAGGAGGTGTTACCCTGAACATTAAATCGATGGCACACCTTGAGGCTGAATTCAGGAGAATGATGAAGATCAACGGCGTAAAGGCAGTACTCATCCAGAGAATGGTTACCGGAACTGAACTATTTATCGGAGCTAAATATGAGCCGAAATTCGGTCATGTTATACTTTGTGGTCTTGGCGGTATATTTGTTGAAGTACTCGGGGATGTTTCATCAGGCCTTGCACCTCTTACTCTGAATGAGGCTAAATCGATGATCCGGAGCCTCAAAGGTTACCGGATTATCAGAGGTACGCGAGGAAAACCGGGGGTGAACGAACATAAGTTTGCCGAAATAATTGTCAGATTATCAAGCTTGTTAAGGTTTGCTACCGAAATTAAGGAATTGGATCTCAATCCGCTTATAGGCAGTCCCGAGGCAATTACAGTTGTCGATGCAAGAATAAGAATTGAAAAATGATATTTGAAAGAATAATGCTCAATAAGATTCATAATTCTTATATTCGGACTTTTTTTAAACAATACTCTGATTATGATAATACAACAGTTATCAGTTTTTCTTGAAAACAAATCGGGCAGGCTTACCGAAGTTCTTGAAGCACTCGGGAAGGAGAAGATCAGAATAACAGCCCTCAGCGTTGCAGATACAACTGAATTCGGAATACTGCGTATAATTGTTTCCGATCCGGAGAAAGCAAAAAACATACTTAAGGAACAGTCATTCGTGGTAAATATTACCGGGGTGATTTCGGTTATTGCTCCTGATGAAGCAAGGTATTATGCAAAAGTGCTTAAAGTGCTTTCGGATATTGATATCAGCGTGGAATATACCTATGCTTTTACAACGGGGAAAAAATCAGTTATAATACTTCGCTGTAACAATAATGAAGAAGCGATAAAAGCCCTTAAGGATAATGAAATGGACCTGCTGGCTGCCAATGATCTTTATAAAATTTGAAATAACAATATAGGTAACAGAGAATTGTAAAACAACAAATGGAAATCTGGAACAAACATTTTGAATGCATGGATCGTGATGATCTCCTGGAAGTACAGAATACCCGTCTCCGGGAGACAGTTGAGAGAATATATTTCAATGTTCCTTTTTATCGTCACAGGATGCAGGAAGCAGGGCTGGGTCCTGAATCAATCAACTCAATAGCGGATCTTAAAAAACTTCCATTTACAACAAAGAATGATCTCAGGGATAATTATCCTTTCGGCTTGTTTGCTGTACCGATGAGCGAAATAGTCCGCCTTCATGCGTCTTCCGGCACCACAGGTAAATCAACAGTTGTTGGCTATACCCGTAATGATATTGCCACCTGGTCGGAAGTGATGGCGCGGACTCTGACGAGTGCCGGAGCAAACAGGAATGATTTTATTCAGATAGCTTATGGTTACGGACTGTTTACAGGAGGACTCGGGCTTCATTACGGAGGTGAGAAGATTGGTGCATCCGTAATTCCTGTTTCGGGCGGGAATACTACCCGTCAGTTACAACTTATGCGCGATTTCGGGACAACTGTTCTTGCATGTACCCCATCTTATGCTTTATATCTTGCTGAGGCAATACAGGAGAGCGGAATAGACAGAAATGAACTGCACCTGAAAGCAGGGGTTTTCGGTGCTGAACCATGGACCGAAAACATGAGAAAGGAGATCGAAAGCAAGCTCAGGATAAAGGCTATCGATATTTATGGATTAAGTGAAGTGATAGGTCCGGGTGTGGCAAGTGAATGTATGATTCAGGATGGCCTGCACATTAATGAAGATCATTTCTATCCCGAAATTATAGATCCGGTTTCGCTGGAAGTGCTGCCTGAGGGTTCAGTCGGGGAACTAGTATTCACTACAATTACTAAAGAAGGGCTTCCCCTTATCCGTTACCGTACACGCGATCTTACAAGACTTAAATATGAAAAGTGCAAATGCGGACGGACTTTTGTGAGGATGGAAAAATGCCTGGGACGAAGCGATGATATGCTTATCATCAGGGGTGTTAATCTCTTCCCCTCCCAGATTGAGACCGTTCTGCTCGAAATGAGTGAAATCAAACCTCACTACATGATCATTGTTGACAGGATCAATAATCTTGATACTCTTGAACTGCAGGTTGAAGTCGATGAGGTCTTTTTCCAGGATAAGATAAGCCAGTTGCAGGCGCTCAGGGGGAAATTGCAGGATAACCTTGAAAATACTATCGGCCTTTCGATCAAGGTAACTCTTGTTGAACCAAAGACAATAGAAAGGAGTGAAGGCAAGGCAAAGAGGGTTATTGATAAGAGAAAATTCTGATTTATAATTGTTTCATGGATAATATTCCGATATCGGCTGAAATTATAAATGAACTGGCAAGGGAGAACGGACTGCCATCGGTTGGATCTGCCTCCATCCGCGAAATTTCTTTCCTTACTGATCTTATTGAAAGAAAGACCGGAATACCTTTTGTCAGAATGGAAATGGGGATACCCGGCCTGCCAACTCCGTCAGTTGCAGTTGAGGCAGAAATAGCTGCCCTGCGCAGAGGAGTAGCTTCATTATATCCTGCAATTGCGGGTATTCCGGCTCTTAAGGAGGAATCGTCGAGATTTATTAAGCTCTTCCTTAATGTAGATTTAAAACCGGAAGGATGTATTCCTACAGTCGGTTCGATGATGGGAGCCATGCTGAGCTTTATGGTTGCAAACCGCAACGACAGTAAGAAGGAAGGAACCCTCTTCCTCGATCCCGGATTTCCGGTAAATAAGCAACAGGTAAAAATGCTCGGACATAATTACCTCTCATTCGATATCTATAATTACAGGGGTAAAAAGCTCCGGGCAAAGCTCGAATCATTTCTTGAAACCGGGAAGATATCATCTTTCCTATATTCAAATCCGAACAATCCTGCCTGGATATGCCTTAATGATGAAGAACTTGAAATTATAGGTGAACTATCCCGGAAATATGATGTTATTGTAATTGAAGACCTTGCATATTTCGGTATGGATTTCAGAAAAGATTATTCTCTTCCGGGTGTTGCTCCGTTTCAGCCTACTGTGGCACACTATACAGATAATTATATATTGCTGATCTCAAGTTCCAAGATTTTCAGCTACGCCGGACAGAGAATAGGATTAATGGCAATATCAGATACCCTGTTCCACAGATCATATCCTGATCTGCTGAGATATTATTCATCCGACAAGTTCGGCCATTCGGTCATTTTCGGAGCATTATACGGTATATCGGCAGGAGTGGCACATTCAGTGCAGTATGGCCTGGCAGGATTGCTCAAGGAAGTTAATGACGGCACATACAATTACCGTGATGATGTTATTGAATATGAAGGCAAGGCTGCTGAAATGAAAAAATATTTTCTGTCAAACGGCTTTAAAATTGTATATGACACTGATCTTGATGTTCCTGTTGCCGATGGATTCTATTTTACCATCTGCTATCCGGGAATGTCGGGAAGAGAATTATTGCAGGAACTTTTAAGTTATGGAATAAGTGCAATTACGCTTGATATAACAGGAAGTGAAAAGAAAGAAGGTTTGAGAGCATGTGTTTCAATGGTACCGCGGGATCTTTTTCCCGAACTTGAAAAACGGCTTAAAAAATTCAATGAAAACCACCCGGTTTAAAAATTAAATCAGATGTTATGGCAAAAATTAAGGGAAGTATAGTTATAGATATTGACAGGTGCAAGGGGTGTGAGGTCTGCAGGGTCTCGTGCCCGACCGGGACCATAGAAATGGCTAAGGAAGTAAATCACAAAGGTTATTTTTATGCTTATCCGGCACATCCTGAGCTTTGCATCGGATGTGCCAATTGTGCTGTTGTCTGTCCCGACGGAGTTATAACTGTTTATAAAACGAAAATTTAGCTTTTTCATGGAAAAGGAATTACGATTGATGAAAGGCAATGAGGCGGTGGCTGAAGCAGCTATCCGGGCTGGTGCCGACGGATATTTCGGCTATCCGATCACACCACAGAGTGAGATCCTGGAATATCTCATGGAAGCCAATCCCCAGAAAACAACCGGAATGGTTGTACTGCAGGCTGAAAGTGAGGTTGCTGCAATAAACATGGTTTATGGCGGAGCAGGATGCGGAAAGAAAGTGATGACGACTTCTTCATCACCCGGAATAAGCCTGAAACAGGAGGGTATTACATATATTGCCGGAGCCGAACTGCCCTGCCTGATAGTCAATGTTGTCAGGGGTGGCCCGGGCCTTGGAACAATCCAGCCGGCTCAGAGTGACTATTTTCAGGCAGTAAAAGGTGGCGGACATGGCGATTATCACCTGATTGTTCTCGCTCCTGCATCAGTACAGGAAATGGCCGACTTTGTGGGACTGGGATTCGGGCTTGCATTCAAATACCGGAATCCTGTGATGATACTATCGGATGGTGCAATAGGCCAGATGATGGAAAAAGTCTGGCTCAGCCCCTTTCAGGAAAGATCCAAAACTGTTCCGGAATGGGCTACTACAGGGAAACCTTCCACAAGAGAACGGAACATAATAACTTCCCTCGATCTGGATCCGGCTGCTCAGGAAAGATTTAACCAGAAACTTATTGCCAAATATAATGAGATCAGGGAGAAAGAGGTAAGGTACGAGGAATTCCAGTGCGACGATGCAGAATACCTGATTGTAGCATACGGAACCAGTGCAAGAGTCTGCCAGAAATCTGTCCAGCTGGCCAGGAAAGAAGGATACAGGGTCGGATTGCTGAGACCGATAACCCTATTCCCTTTCCCCTCAAAACGGATAAGCGAACTTTCCGGAAAAGCAAAAATAATCCTGTCAGTTGAGATGAGCGCCGGACAGATGGTTGAAGATGTACTTCTGGCGGTAAATGGTAGAACACCTGTTTATCATTTCGGCAGGATGGGAGGGATGGTTCCCACTCCTGAAGAAGTTGTCGAATTTCTGAAATCAAAAATTATAGGAGGTTGAGAAATGGCTGAAGCAACTGGAATTAAAGATTATATAAAACCTGAGAACCTTGTTTATAAAAGGTCAGGGATAATGACCGACAATGTTCTTCACTATTGCCCGGGTTGCGGTCATGGTACAGTACACAGGATACTGGCTGAGATCATTGAAGAGGAAGGCCTTCAGTCCGAAGCAATAGGAATATCACCTGTAGGCTGCTCTGTGTTCCTGTATAACTACCTTGATATCGACTGGCAGGAGGCAGCTCATGGCAGGGCTCCGGCACTGGCGACAGCAATTAAAAGACTTTGTCCCGAAAAATTTGTATTTACATATCAGGGCGATGGAGATCTTGCAGCAATAGGGACATCGGAAACAATCCATTCCTGTAACAGGGGAGAGAATTTCCTCATAATATTCATCAATAACGGTATTTACGGAATGACAGGAGGACAAATGGCTCCAACGACACTTCCGGGAATGAAATCATCAACATCACCTTTTGGAAGAGATACAAAGATGATGGGATATCCGTTAAAAATAACTGATATTGTGGCTACACTTCCCGGTACATATTATGTTACGAGGCAAAGTGTTCATACTCCGGGCAATGCACGAAAAACTAAAAGGGCGATCAGAAAAGCTGTTCAGTATCAGAAGCTTAATAAAGGAACCTGCTTTGTGGAAGTTGTATCAAACTGTCCGTCAGGCTGGAGAATGACAGCCGTTGAGTCTAACAAATGGCTTGAGGAAAATATGCTTCCTTATTATCCGCTGGGTGATATGAAAGTACCTGTAGAAGAAACTACCCAAAACCTGTAAACAGTGTAAAAAATGACTGAAGAAATTATAATTGCCGGATTCGGGGGACAGGGCATCCTGTCGATGGGTAAAATAATGGCATATTCAGGTGTGATTCAGGATATGGAGGTCAGCTGGATGCCTTCTTACGGACCTGAAATGAGAGGTGGCACGGCCAATGTAACAGTAATTCTCAGCAGCGAAAGGATCAGTTCGCCGATCCTTAGGAATTTTGATACGGCTATTATCCTGAACCAGCAGTCGCTCGATAAATTCGAGGAGACAGTAAAACCCGGAGGAGTTCTCATATATGACAGTAACGGAATAACGCGACCTCCGGCAAGGAAAGATATTAGTATTTACCGCGTTGATGCTGCTGAAGAGGCTGCCAGGATGAACAGCCCAAAGACTTTCAATATGATAGTTCTCGGGGGATTCCTGAAGGTCAAACCTGTCCTGAAGATTGAAAATGTTATTGAAGGATTAAAGAAATCTCTTCCTGAAAGATATCACAACCTGATCCCGATGAATGAAAAAGCGCTTCAGAGGGGGATGGAGATAATTACGCGGGTATAAGATAGCTCAGGGCTCAGAGCGCAGAGCTATTTTTCGTAAAAATGCATCTCCACAATATACTGCCATACCGCTTCGGGAAGATAGTATGACATATCCCTTCCTTTCTTTATCCCGTTACGGATAAAGGTACCGGAAAGATCCATGAGAGGAGCTTTTACATAATGGACTGAGGCTTTTGAAAGGATCGTTTCCAGAAGAGGGGAGGAGGGTTTTCTTGCTCCCGGACGGGGATAGACGTAGATCGGACACTGCTTTACAAGCTCTTCTGCATTCTTCCATTTGTGAAGGGTGAAAAGATTGTCTTCACCCATTACAAGACAGAATTCATGATCCGGATATTTTTCATTAAGATGAGCAAGTGTATCAATTGTATATGAAGGAACCGGAAGCCTGAATTCAATATCGGAGGCTCTCATTCTGTCATATTTGTCAATAGCAAGATTGACCATATGAAGGCGCTGGTAATCGTCGAGAAGAGTTACTTTCTTTTTCAGGGGATTGTGCGGACTTACAACAAACCATATCTCATCCATAGGGGTGAACTCAGTCATATATCCGGCAATTGCAAGATGTCCTATATGCACAGGATTAAAAGATCCAAAATATAACCCGGTTTTTTTCATCTCAGCTTTCAATAAAACTTTTTACCAGATCATAAACTTCTTTTTCCGCCAGTTCAAGCCTGTCGTTAATTACTATATGGTCAAACTGATCTGCCATTTTCATTTCGCTTTGTGCCTTTTCAACCCTCATCCTTATCTTTTCGGGATTATCTGTTCCCCTTATCCGTAACCTCTTTTCAAGCTCCCGCTGCGATGGAGGCATAAGGAAAATCGATATAGCTTTATTGCCTAAAATCCTTTTCAGGTTAACCCCGCCTTTTACATCCACATCAAAAAGAACATTATTCCCCTTATTATTTATTCTTTCAAGTTCTTCTTTAAGGGTTCCGTAAAACTGATCTTTATAAACCTCCTGCCATTCAATAAAATCACCTCGTTCTATTCTTTTTTTAAAAAGATCCACAGGCAAAAAATAATACTCTGTCCCGTGCTTTTCGTCCCCCCTTGGCTCTCTCGTTGTTGCAGAAACCGAAAATTCGAGGCGCAGGTCCTGTTCCATCAGATACCTGACAATTGTCGATTTCCCGGCGCCCGACGGAGCGGATATTATGACCATTTTGCCAATCATAGTACATTAAGGGTTTGTTCTTTTATCTTTTCCAGGTCATCTTTCATCATAACAACAAGCTTCTGTATTGATGCATCATTTGCTTTTGATCCGATCGTATTTATCTCCCTTCCGATCTCCTGTGAGATGAAATTCAGTATTTTACCGTTGGGAGGTGGTGATGCAAGCTTTTCAGTGAAATAATCACAATGATTTTTAAGCCGGACCTTTTCTTCGTTGATATCGAGTTTCTCAAGGTAAAATATCAGCTCCTGTTCAAATCTGTTCTGGTCAATATTCTCCCTTGAAAAGTTTTCTAGAAGTGAGTTGTTGAGTTTTTCCCTTATCCTCACAATTCTTTCTCCTTCAAAGTTCTTTATCTCATCGAGGAACCCTATTATCCTTTCAATGCAGGCTCTGAGGTCTGATTCTATCGATTTTCCCTCTTCACTTCTGTAAATATCGAGCTGACTGACTGATTCATTCAGTTTTTCAAGTACAAGGTTCCATTCCTCTTCCTGAAGTTCTGGTTTCTCTGTTTTCAGGGCATCAGGGAATTTCAGTATTGTTGAAAGCAGCTCTCCGTCAGATTTAATGCCGAGCTCACCAGCTATCTCTTTTATCTGAGCGTAATAATTTTTCACAACTGATTTATTAATTACAGGGACCACTTCACTTTCCATTGAATCAAAGGAAATATTCAGATCTATCTTGCCTCTGTCGAGCCTCTGGCTGATCAGATTACGGATCTCTGTCTCTTTTTCCTTGTACAGCCAGGGCAGCCGTGCATTCAGGTCGAACTGTTTCGAGTTAAGTGACTTTATCTCGATAGTTATTTTTTTCTGAGGTGTCTCGGCTACGGATTTTCCGTAACCTGTCATTGATTTTATCATTTCTGAAAGGACTGATTTAACTTTTAACCACAAAGAGCACAAAGTTCACACGAAGGACACAAAGGAATGCTGTAAAATATGAACATTTAGGAATTAAACAGATTAATTTTCTAAAAATACGAAAAAGGTAATTAATTCTGATCAGATCCCTTCCAGTTCCAGAGTGAAGTGGCGAAGCATCGGCTCTTCCTTTTTGATCCGGAAACCTTTATTTATATTTCCTTTTCTGTTGAAGACATTCTTGACAACTGCAGCGACATATGCCATATGGTTGTCAGTATATACTCTGCGGGGAATGGCAAGTCTTACAAATTCATTTATCGGGTATCTGTTTTCATGGGTAAGCGGATTCCTGTTAGCCATCAGGGTTCCCACCTCGCTGGATCTTATGCCACCCTCAATATATATTTCACAGACAAGAACCTGTGCCGGGAATTCTTCTTTTGGTACCATCGGAAGAAATCTTTCCGCGTCAATATAAACTGCATGCCCGCCAAATGGTTCTATCACAGGGATCCCGTATTCCATCAGTTTTGATCCGAGGAAGGATATCTGGTCCATTCTGGATTTAAGATATTCCGTATCTGTACCTTCTGCCAATCCCCTGGCCAGGGCATTCATATCCCGTCCCGACATACCGCCGCTGGTTGTGAATCCTTCATAAACTATATTAAAGCCAACAGCTTTCCGGTAAAGCTCTTCATCGCGGAATGCAGAAAATCCTCCGGTGTTAACAATTGCATCTTCTTTTGCGCTCATTGTCATCCCGTCGGCGTATGAAAACATTTCAAGGACGATCTCCCTGATACTTTTCTCAGCATAATCTGTTTCCCTGCTCTTTATGAAGAAGGCATTCTCAGCAAACCTTGTCGCATCGAGGAATACTTTTAAGCCGTATTTGTCTGCCAGCCCGCGGACACCACGCAAATTCTCCATGCTTACAGGCTGGCCTCCGGCTGCATTATTTGTAACTGAAACAATTATACAGGATATTTTTTCACGGGGATTATTCCTGAGAATATCATCAAGTTTGGCAAGATTGATATTCCCCTTGAAGGGAAACCAGCTGTAAAGATCATTGGCTTCTTTTACAGTACAGTCGACCGGGATCGCCTTTCTGAATTCAATCTGTCCGGTAAGAGTGTCAAAAAGCATATTTCCGGGAACAATATCTCCTTCCTTAACAAGAACAGAAAACAATATATTCTCGGCTGCCCGGCCCTGATGTGCTGGGATAACCCACGGAAAACCGGTCAGTTCTGTAACGACTTCCTTAAGATTATAATATGATGATGATCCTGCATAACTTTCATCCCCTGACATAAGTGATGACCATTGCATGTCACTCATTGCCCCCGTTCCGGTGTCGGTCAGAAGATCTATAATAACCTGTTCTGATTTGAGATTGAATACATTGAATGAAGCTTCCCTTATCCATTTCTCCCTGTCTTCCCTGGAGCTTGTATAAACAGGCTCCGTCATCTTTATCTTATAAGGCTCAAATGTTGGTAACTTCATATAACTGCGTCTAATCGGGACAAAAAAATTAACAATCGCAGGGATCTAAAACTCACCCCTTGCCGCAGCTATTGGATTTTATATAACCTTGAGGAACTTCCTTATAAAATATTACCGACTTGATTACCGTTTAGTTTAATGAATATATACCTAAACAGTAAATTATCGTTATAAGAAAAGTCCATCTGATAAAGATATACTGAAAGGTAAAATTATAAATATTTTATGATATATTCAACGGATCAAACAATAAGAAAATAAGACATAATGAATATCAGAGCTTTCAGGTATTGTTTTTTTTTAATTTTAACAACAATTGGCTTTTCAGGCTTTTCTCAGGATCTCTCACAGTCTGACACTATCAGGCATATATTAAGTGATTCACTGAAAAAAAGCGGGATTATTTTTACAGAACAGAAAAAAAAGCCGGAAATAATTCTTTCGGCAGATGATGCTGTTAAATTTCTTCAGGACAGAACACTTCCAAAATACTGGAAAGATATTGATGATCCGCTGAGGCTGGCAATAAGGCAGCTTGTCTTTAAGGCTTCCAATCCTCCTTATGATTCCGCAGAGATATTTATGAAGAAATATCCTTATGATTCACTTGAAATATCCTGGGATAAATTCTATGTATGGGAACCTGTAAAGTTTAAAGTACCGGTAATCGCTCCGCCGGCCTCACCGATACCTGTTGATTCTCTTGCAGTGTCCGATTCAACACTGAAAGGCACCCCCCCAACCGATACCACAGGAATAATTGATCTTAAAATTCCCGTGAAAGTACATCCCTCAATGCCAGTTGTAAGTCTGAAAGACACTGTGATCCTGGTTGTTGCCGACACCCTCAGGGAGGTTACTTCCGACAACTCAGGATTCCCTTTTACTTATTACGATGCACCCTTCCAGAGTGATTCAATAAAAGCTGCAATTAATTCACTTATGGGTTTTGTTCAGGCACGTGATTCAAGTATTGTTTATTTTACCGGCCTTGGTAACGTTGTTACACCTGTCTGGATAAATTCGCGATCGGGGATGATGCACAGGTACTGGCTCAAAACCGACCTGAAGGATTCTGTGACTGTCTGGATCGGTGCACAGGACAGGAACACAATAGGGCTTTACCTCGAGAACGGGATAAGTTTTTCGAGGCCGGTAAAACAGGGATATAACTCAGCAGCAAGAATAGAAGTCAAGGAGGTAGATAAATCAACCCTTCTGGCCGTTAAGAAAATAATTACAAAACCACAGCACTGGAAATATCATTCAGAAGCGTCGTTCGCACTTAACCAGGCCTCGCTTACCAACTGGGTGAAGGGGGGAGAAAGTAATATTTCAACATCATTCGATATAACCGGATATGCAGATTATTCAAACAAGCCATATAATGTAACATCAAGTAATTTTGCCAGGATAAAATACGGTCTCGTTGCATCAGGAGATAAAGGTGTCAGGAAAAATCTCGACCTTCTCGAAACAAATTCAAAGATCAATCATAAGGCTTTCGGGAAATTTGATTTCAGCGGTATCCTGCTCTTTAAAACCCAGATAGCAAAAGGATATAACTATCCGAACGATTCGGTGGCGGTTTCAAGATTCATGAACCCGGGAATACTCACTCTCGGGATAGGACTTGATTATAAGCCGGATAAGAACACTTCAATAAACTTCTCCCCTGTATCATATAAAGGTACATACGTGCCGGATAAATCCATCGACCAGACAAAATATGGAATTGCAGCCGACAAGAGATCGAAGAATGAGTTTGGAGCCAGCTTTATGATAAGCAATGTATACAAACCGAACGCTTCTGTGGTGGTAACTAACAGGTTACAGCTTTTCACAAATTATATAAATAAGCCTCAGAATATAGATGTTGACTGGGAGATGATTGTTACTGCAAAACTGAACTGGTTCACCGATGTCAGATTTAATACACATCTGATCTTTGATGATGATACGAAGACCCCGACTTATGATAAGGAGAATAAACCTGTCCTCGGGCCTGATAACCAAATTAAGAAAACAGCCCGGATACAATTCAGGGAATTACTGGGATTCTCTTTTGTTTTCAGGTTTTAAAGAGACTTCTGAAATATCCTCCATTTCTTAAGGATCTCTCCGTTTACTCTTTCACATTCTGCACGCATCCTTGTATTGGTCTCGAGAACAAGGTGAACATCAATTGTTTCCATCTGTGATCTGATGCTTGATTCAAGTATCTTGACAGCCATAAGAACATCTATGCCCTGGCCCCGGAACGACTTCCTGACCCCGCCCAGCATCATAAGCAGATTCCTGGTCTTTTTCGCTTCACCTAATATTTTCAGAAAACCGAACGGGAACATCCTGCCCCTGGCTGCCTGTATCCCGGGACTCATGTCAGGTATACCGACGGCAAATCCTACAATTTCTCCTTTGGCCTCGACAAGTTTAACAAACCGGGGATCAATTATCATCATATAGCGATCGGCCAGCTCCTTTTTTTCCTTGTCTGTAAGAGAAACAAAACCATATATTTCCTGGAAAGCCTCATTCATGAGGTTAAGGGCAGGAATTATATATGGCCTGAGCTCTTTTTTTGCGGTGAACTCAAGAATTTTAAATTCTTTATTATTTGCCACCCTCGAAAGCACTTTTTTATAAATTTCCGGCAATTCTCCGGGTATCTTTACCTTATAATTTACAAGATCAACTTTCTTTTCGTACCCCTCACGTTCAAGCAGTTGCGGCATATATGGTGAATTGGTTGCAGCAACAATAAATTTCGGAAATTCAAATCCTTCGACCTGGAAACCCTGGGGATCTTTATCAGAAAATCCGAGAGGACCAACCATTTTTACCATTCCTTTAAGCCTTGCCCATTCTTCTGTTTTTGAAATAAGAGCATGAAATACCTCCGGGTCTTCATAACATTCCATGAAACAAAACCGTCCGTGATATTCTTTATGGATCTCATTATACCTCCTGTTGATGATTCCCATTATCCTGCCCACAGGCTTCTTCCCCCTCCGGGCGAGGTAAAGAACAGTATCGGCATACTGGTACGACTTGTTTTTCTTTTTGTTAAACAGCTCCCATTCATCTATATAAATAGGCGGAAGCCAATTGGAGTCATCTTTATGAACTTTTTCGGGAAGATATATGAACTCTCGGAGGTCTTTTTTTGTAATAACCTCTTTAACAACCAGGTCACCCATATGATTTCCTATTATTTTCCGGGTTAATATTTAACAAGTATATAAAAAATTCCGATTAGTTCTACTTTGACAGATTACAATACAATTTGGTTTTTCAGCTTTATACCCCGACCCTAAAGGGAGATAATTATAAGGTCGCAGATAACAAACGCTGCAAAAAGAATACTTGCTATACCATTTGTAGTTCCGAAAGCCAGGTTAACTCTGCTGAGATCATCGTGTTTTACAATAAGATGCTGATAAAACAGCAGTGAAATAAAAATTGTGGCTCCTGCCCAGAACAGAAATCCTCCCCCGCCGGAAAGACCTGCTGATATTACCAGGATGAAAGTAATAATATGAATTATGACAGATATAATTATGGCTTTTGGCACTCCGACAGAAGCAGGTATTGAAAACAATTTGTTTTCCCTGTCAAATGAATCGTCCATCAGTGAATAAATTATGTCGAATCCGCTTACCCAGGTCAGTACTATAAGTGAGTAAATTACAGGAAGAAGTGAAAATTGTCCTGTGACAGATATATAAGCACCGATGGGGGCAAGACTAAGTCCCAGCCCGAGGATGAAATGGCAAAGCGAGGTGATCCGTTTGGTAAGGCTGTATCCCAGAATTACAGCCAGGGCGACAGGAGCGAGCAGAAGAGTGAGCCTGTTTATAAAGCCGGTAGTGATTATAAAAAAAACAGAATTAATTATTACAAAAACAATTGCTGCTGCCGGACTGATTTTTCCGGAGGGTATTTCCCTGTTCCTGGTTCTCGGATTGAGTTCATCAAAACGCTTGTCGGCAATCCTGTTAAAACCCATTGCAGCATTTCGCGCAAAGATCATACATAGGATTATCAAAAGCAGGAGCCTCAGACTGAATTCCTCATTACCCCTTGTTACCGCCAGTGTAAACCCGATAAGGGCAAAGGGCATTGCGAAGACAGTATGGCTGAATTTAACGAGAGAGAGATAATCCTTTATTGATCTCAGGAAAGCGCTCATTGATCGAGAAGCTTCCGGTAAAGTTCGAAATTCTCATCGTCGTAAGCGACAAAAATGACTTTTTCCGGAGAAGGATTTTTTTTCAGAAACCTTTTTGTCTCATTATATGCTATCAATGCTGCAAGATCTTTCGGAAATCCGTACATACCTGTCGAGATTGCAGGGAATGCTATAGTTTTCAGCTTTTTCTTATTTGCCAGTTCAAGGCTCGACTGGTAGCAGGATGCCAGCAGGTCAGTCTCATTTTTCTTACCTCCGTGCCAAACAGGGCCAACAGTGTGAATTACATGTCTGGCTTTCAGGTTATAACCTTTAGTTATCTTGGCTTCTCCCGTTTTACAGCCATCCAGACCCAGACACTCTGTATAAAGCTCTGGTCCGGCTGCCTTGTGAATAGCCCTGTCAACACCTCCGCCTCCGAGAAGTGAATTGTTTGCTGCATTTACGATAACATCGACATCCAGAGTCGTAATGTCGCCTTTTGTCAGTTCGATTCTTTCTTTACAGATTTTTTCCATCACCTTATAATTGCATTAAGCTCTTTTTTATAAGCATTGATCAGATTATTAATTGTCTTTTCAATAGTCTTGTCAGTCAACGTTCTCAGTTCGTCCCTCAGAATGAAGCTGACAGCATACGATTTCTTATTTAAACCAATTGAATCACTTTCATATACATCAAACAGATCAACATTTTTCAGGATATGCTTTTCTGTTCTGAAAGCAATATCCCTTATCTGTCCGAACTTCACTTCCTTATCGAGAAGCAGGGCCAGATCTCTTCTTACCCAGGGATACTTTGGAAGCTCATTGTATGAAATGGTATGATTCTTAACGATTTTCATCAACAGATCCCAGTCAAGATGCGCATAATAAACATCCTGACCGATATCAAATTTATCAAGAAAATACCCTGAAATCTTACCCGCTTCGGCAATTAATTTATTACCCGATAAATATGTTATTGATTCTGAAAAATATTTTCTGCTGCTTTCTCCGGAGTTCAGATCATCAGACTTTAATCCAAGCCTGGTCAGCACCATCTCCGTGGCTGATTTTATATTAAAGAAATCGGAAGGGCTTGTTTTATAATTCCAGCGCTGCTTACCCCTGTTGCCCGAAATAAATATGTCGAGGGATTTATTCTCTGTAAAATCGCTTACTGCCGGAACAGATTTTTCCGGATTCCTGATGAAATAACAGTTTCCGAATTCATATAACTTAAGGTCGGTATTCTGACGGTTTATATTCCAGGCTACAGAGCTGAGGCCCCCGAATATAAGCGACTGCCGCATTGCATTCAGATCTGAGCTGAGCGGATTTGCAAGCATTACAAGTTGATCCCTGTCAAATTCTTCCGACTCGTAAAATGATGCCGGATTAAGCGAATTGCACATTATCTCAGCATAACCGTTCGCAGTAAGCATGTCAGAAATAATATTCTGAAGCTTTTCCCTGTCGGGTTTCTCAGGATAATAAAGAGTTGAATTAACATGATCGTTAATCTCAATATTATTATACCCGTAAATCCTTAATATTTCTTCGATGACATCAGCTTCGCGGCGGACATCAACCCTGTAAGGCGGGATTTCAAGATCAAGACCATCAGCTGACTCATTCAGGATGTTCATATCAAGAAGGCCCGTTATCCTTTTGATTGTTCCGGGTTCTATCTTTTTCCCGATAAGTCTTGTGATATTATTGTAGCTGATTTTTATATTCAGCCTGTTTATTTTTTCGGGATAAACATCTACAATTCCTGATGAAATTTTTCCTCCTGCTATTTCCCTTATCAGGAGTATGGCCCTTTTGAGTGCCCATACAGTTCTTTCGGGATCAGCGCCTCTTTCGAACCTGAAGGAAGCGTCAGTATTAAGAGTGTGCCTTCTTGCTGTTTTTCTGATAGTAACAGGATTGAAGTATGCACTTTCAAGGAAGATATTTTTTGTTGATTCAGTAACACCCGATTTAATGCCTCCGAAAACACCGGCAATACACATACCTTCATTAATATTGCAGATCATCAGGTCTTTTGTGGATAGGGTCCTTTCAATCCCGTCGAGTGTTATGAATTTCGATTTGTCAGGAAGGTTGCGGATTATTACTTTCTTTCCGTCAATCCTGTCGGCATCGAAAGCATGAAGAGGTTGTCCGATTTCATGCTGAACAAAATTTGTTATATCAACCACATTGTTTATGGGATTGAGACCTATTGCCCTGAGTTTGTTTTTAAGCCATTCGGGTGATTCTGCAATTTTTACCCCGCTGATTGTAATTCCTGAATACCTGGGGCAATCAATTTTGTTCTCAATTATCACCTCATAAGGATTGTCATTATTGTCAGGTTTGAAATTATCGGGCGAAGGGAGTGAAGCTTTTTTTGTAACTCCTTCATTGATATTCAGATACGCAGCAAGGTCCCTTGCTACGCCGAAATGGCAGCCGCTGTCGATCCTGTTGGGTGTGAGCCCGATCTCAAAAACAGTATCCTTTACAATTTTAAAATATTCAGATGCAGGTGTTCCCGGAACAGCATCCGGATCAAGTACCATTATTCCTTCATGTAATGTACCAAGTCCCAATTCATCTTCGGCACAGATCATTCCCTCAGAAACTTCGCCTCTGATCTTTGATTTTTTTATTTCAAATGAATCATTCCCCTTGAAGACAAAAGTGCCCTGAGTAGCCACAGGGACTTTCTGACCGGCAGCAACGTTTGGCGCGCCGCAGACTATCTGAAGCGGATCCGGGGTTCCGACATTCACTGTAGTAACGGAAAGCTTATCGGCATCCGGATGTTTTTTACATGTCAGTACTTCGCCTATAACAACCCCTTTCAGTCCTCCTTTAACAGATTCCCATTCCTCCATTGATTCGACTTCCAGACC
>CAZWUB010000049.1:0-25235 GCA_964637415.1 uncultured Rikenellaceae bacterium | reverse complement strand
TTTATTTCCGAAAGCGGATCAACACTAAATGAAAGTTCTATCTTGTTGTCATCACTAACAGTGGCAAAGTCAGCATTTATCCACTGAGGGGGGCGCTGCATTTTGGTAAGAATGCAGGATTTATTTGATCCCGATAATTTACCGCTCTGCAGATAAGCTCTGACAAGGAAGCAATATTGGGTATCAGTTTCAAAATCACTTATAAGAAGACTATCAACATCGGGATTTAAAGAGGAGATTTCAGAGAATGCGCCGTTGTTTCTTGATTGTAAAACTATATAGTGGTCCACTGGGTCAGGGTATGAAGAATAGTGGGTCCATTTTATTTTTATTAAGTTTTCGCATGTGTCCATGCTAACGGTTGTGTAAATGGTATTCAGAACATTTGACAAAATGCTTGTTCTATTCTTACCGCCCGTAGTATCCCGTGAGGCGAGTCGATAATATTCGCTATAAAAAGAAGATCCGGATTGAGTGATTGGCATTATGTAGCTAGTTGCCACAGGATTAAACATAGAATCAATTGCAAGATAAGAACCACTTGTTTCATTTAAACGATAAATAACGAATCCTGAGACATTCGTTAAAGGAGACCAGAATAACTCAATATTTCTCGAAGATTGATCAATATTTAGTAGATTAAATAATGGAGGATCAGGTAAATTGTTGTCATCCTGCCCGTTTAAATGGTTGGGTGAAAGTAGAAAAAATAAGATTAATATATAAAAGTGTTTTGTCATATTCATGATAAGGGTCATAACACTTTGCCGGCAAAAATCTTAGCCTACGAAGGCAAACTTACTCAAAAAACGGAGAAGCTTTAGTATTGTTTTTATATTTGCATAATTATGGTAAAAAGCAGGTTTTTAAGAAAGATATTTCATCCTGAAGCAGAGGACACAGAACAGGTAAACCTTATATATATACTTAGTCTTGTTGTAGGTTTGCTGAGTGCCGTTGCCGCCATAATACTCAAAAACGGGATCCATTATACCCACAGGTTCCTATCAAAGGGAATAAGTATGGAATCCGGTAATTTTCTCTATCTGGCCCTGCCTCTGGCAGGTATGTTCATTACTGTATTATTTGTTAAATATATTGTAAGAGATAATATAGGCCACGGGGTAAGCAGGGTACTGTATGCCATTTCGAAGAAGAAAAGTCTGCTTAAACCTCATAATACCTGGACCTCAGTTGTAGCATCCGTAATAACAATAGGTTTTGGAGGTTCAGTTGGAGCTGAAGCACCAGTTGTTCTTACAGGATCTTCAATCGGTTCTTCGATCGGGAAATTCTTCAGGCTTAATTATAAAAGCATTACTCTCCTTATAGGATGCGGAGCAGCCGGTGCAATTGCCGGTATATTCAATGCACCAATTGCGGGTATCGTATTTACAATTGAGATACTGATGCTCGATCTGACAATGTCTTCCATTGTACCATTACTGATTTCTTCAGTGGCAGCTGCAACAACAACATATTTTCTGATGGGAGACGAAGTGCTTTTCTCATTCAACATAACTGAAGCCTTTTATATCAAAAACATCCCATGGTATCTTTTACTGGGAGTAGGATCAGGAATTCTGTCCCTTTACTTCTCAAAGACAACCCTGTTTATTGAAAGCAAATTCGAAAAGATCAAAAATATTTTTACCCGTCTGGCCATTGGAGGTGCCCTGCTGGGGCTTATGATCTTTCTGTTCCCTCCGTTTTATGGTGAAGGTTATGATACAATATTGCTTTTTCTTAACGGAGAAACGGCTACAGTATTCGGGAATACAATAATCAGCACACTTCAGGATAATTTCCTTATAATTGCCCTGTTCATGTCCGGACTTGTTTTACTAAAGGTGATTGCATCAAGTCTTACAAACGGCGGAGGCGGGGTCGGAGGAATTTTTGCACCGGTGTTATTTATTGGGGGCATCAACGGTTATCTCATTTCAGAAGTATTGAACAAACTTTTTAAGGTTGACCTGCCTGATAACCGTTTTGTGCTCGTAGGAATGGCAGGTATGATGGCCGGTGTAATGCATGCTCCCCTTACCTCGATATTTCTGATTGCGGAAATAACAGGAGGTTATGATCTTCTCATACCGCTCATTATAACCTCGACGGTTTCCTATATCACCGTAAGGAGCTTTGAACCTCATTCAATTTACCATGTTCAGCTGGCGGAAAGGGGAGAGCTGATCACTCATGACAAGGACAAAGCGATAATGACTATGATGGACTGGAAGAAAGACATTGAACTTGATCTTGTAAAAGTGAGACCAAATGACACTCTGGGAGATCTTGTAGAAGCTATTTCAAAATCAAGACGGAATCTTTTCCCGGTTGTTGACAAATACAATATACTTGAAGGCGTGGTCTCCCTCGATGACGTCAGGGAGATCATGTTCAATACCGAATTGTATAAGAATACTTATGTGAAGGATCTCATGACAATCCCGCCTTCATATATAGATAAAAGCGAGAACATAGAGACTGTAATGGAAACATTCAGGAAAACCGGAGCCTGGAACCTGCCCGTTCTTGACAATGGGTATTATGTGGGATTTATTTCCAAATCAAGGATATTCACAACTTACAGGGAGCTTCTGGTACAGTTTTCAGAAGAATAAACATTAAATTTTAATAATATGAACAAGGACACAGTGATTTTTGACATCATCGAAAGAGAGCGCCAGCGTCAGCTGAATGGCATTGAACTGATTGCATCAGAGAATTTTGTAAGCAGGCAGGTTCTTGAAGCAATGGGATCGGTTCTTACAAACAAGTATGCAGAAGGTTACCCCGGTTACAGATATTACGGAGGTTGCGAAATTGTTGACGAATCAGAACAGATTGCCATCGACAGGCTCCGGCAACTTTTTGATGCGGAATATGCGAATGTCCAGCCCCACTCAGGAGCTCAGGCTAACATGGCTGTTTTCCTGACAGTCCTTAAACCGGGAGATACATTTATGGGGCTGAATCTTGCTCATGGCGGTCACCTTTCACACGGTTCACCTGTAAACTCTTCAGGCATACTCTACAGACCGGTGGCATATGGGGTAAAAGAAGATACAGGCATGGTCGATTATGATATGATGGAAGAGATCGCCCTGAAAGAAAAGCCAAAAATGATCATTGGCGGAGCTTCTGCCTATTCACGGGAATGGGATTATGAAAGAATGAGACGGATTGCTGATGAGATCGGAGCAATTTTTATGGTCGACATGGCCCATCCTGCAGGTCTTATTGCTGCCGGTCTGCTGAAGAACCCGCTGAAATATGCCCATATTGTAACATCAACAACCCATAAAACACTGAGAGGTCCACGGGGAGGTATAATCCTGATGGGGAAGGATTTTGTCAATCCCTGGGGAATAACTACTACCAAAGGTGAAGTCAGAATGATGTCATCGCTTCTGAACTCAGCCGTATTCCCGGGGATACAGGGCGGGCCACTGGAACATGTTATCGCATCAAAAGCTGTGTCGTTTGGCGAAGCACTCGATCCGGAATTCAAAGAATACCAGAAGAGAGTCAGGCGGAATGCATCGGTAATGGCAGATTGCTTTATAAACAGGGGATATAAAGTAATTTCCGGAGGTACCGACAATCACCTTTTGCTTATTGATCTCAGGACCAAATTTCCTGAAATATCGGGCAAAAAAGCTGAAAATGCTCTTGTCAGGGCACATATTACAGTTAATAAGAATATGGTACCATTTGATACAAGGTCTCCTTTCCTTACATCCGGATTGAGGGTGGGTACCCCTGCAATAACAACCAGAGGACTTACTGAAGAACATATGCCATTGATAGTTGATCTTATCGATGAGGTAATTTCAGATATTGAAAACGAATCTGTAATCGCGAAGACCGGGGAAAAAGTAATTGAGATGATGAAGCCATTTCCTCTGTTTGCATAATAGTTCAGGTTGAGGAATATTTTAGTTATCTTTATTGCATCCTTTATTCCCGATTAAGTAATGGATAAAAAGAAACTTATATATATAGTAGATGATGATCCGTTCATAAACACTCTGGTTGTAAAAAGATTTACTACAGAGGATTATGATGTTGAGGCTTTCGAAACAGGTGAAGAGTGCTTTGATGCAATGGATAAAAATCCCGACGTTATAATACTTGACTATCTATTTACCGGCAGGAATCTGATGTTCGAAAACGGAATGCAGATATTTGAGAAGATCAGGGAGTTGAAACCTCATATCCCGGTGATCTTACTGTCAGGTCAGGAGAAAGGGGAAGTGGTCCTGGAATTTGCCCGCAAAGGAATATCTGATTATATTGAAAAGGATGTAAATCTGCTTGATAATCTGTCTGTTGCGATAAGGGAGGCCTTCAGCAGGCAAACCTGATCTTTATCTCAGGATAAAGTTATATGTGATAGATCCTTTCTGAATAAAGGCTGCATTAGGATCGGGATTAACATCAAACCGGGCTTTCAGTGCGGCCTCTTTTGCTACTTTAAGAAGGTTTTCATCAAGAGTAGTAGAACCTTTGATTCCCGGGACAGCCTGGGTTACCTTTCCTGACCTGTCAACACTTACTTCCACAACTACTTTACCTTCTGCCTGGGTCTTATAATCAGGGAGAGGCAGATGCTGTACTCCTCTTCCGGCAAGATCATAGGAGATTCCCTTATTACCCAGTCCGCTCCCTTCACCTCTGTTTTTAGAATCTACCGCGCCTGTCGTAGAGCCCTGGTTTCCAGGACCTCCTGCAACGCCTTCGCTAGTGGAAGATGTACCTGCATTCTTTGAACCTGCAAGTGCATCTTTTGTCCGGTTCATTATATCTGCCTGCCTCTTTTGTTCAGCTTCAATCCTTTTTCTTTCTATTTCTTCCTGTTCCTTCCTGATCCTTTCAGCTTCAAGCTCTGCCCTTCGTCGCCTGTCAGCTTCAATCTGCTCCAGCTTTCTTTTTTCAGCTTCTGGATCGACTTTCTTCACTTCCGGAGCTTCTTCAGTATCCTGTGTCAGGAGAGGCTCATCTTCAGCTGTTACCGGCGATTCTGCAGGCAGAGGGACGGAAGCTTCCTCCCGGCTGGGTGGAGGAGAAGGTTCAATAAGCCCGAAACCTGTCTCATCAGTACCGAAATTTACAAGGATCCCTTCTTCCGTGTCCGGAGGTTCAGGAGCAGAAAAACCCAGAACAATAAGTAAGACAAGACCAACAGCATGTATTACTACTGTGCCAATTATCCCTTTCTTTTTTTCTGAAGGAATAATGTAGGGATCGTTATTTGGGTGTGGTAGCAATTATTAATTTATAATTATTTGCCTGGGCAATATTTAAAACCTGAACAACACTTTCAAAAGGAACTGTTTTATCAGCATGAAGGGATATATAAGTATCCGGATTGCTCCCGAGTTTTTCTTTCAGGACAGCTTCGAGTTCGGTAAGGGTTACTTGTTGCTGTTCAACATAATACCTTTGATCGGCTGTAATTGAAACTGTAGTCTGTGGTTTGGCTGAGGTCTGTGCTGAACCCTTTGGTAGCAGCAGCTTCAGAGCTGTGGGATGAACCAGTGTTGACGTAAGCATGAAAAATATCAGCAGATTGAAAACCACATCGGTCATCCCTGTCGATGAAAAGTTTATGCTTATCTTATTTCTTTGAGATAAAGCCATTTTGTACTTATTTAACCGGTTCGTTTAAAATATCCATAAACTCCGTAACAGTAGCCTCCATGTTAAAGACAACTCTTTCAACCTTTACAACAAGGGTATTGTATGCAAAGTACCCCAGTATACCAACGATAAGACCTGCAACTGTAGTTATCAGAGCTGTATAAATTCCGTCGGATAGAAGTGAGACCTCTATATTATTACCGGCCTGCGCCATTGCATAGAACGATTTCACCATTCCGATAACAGTACCCATGAATCCGAGCATCGGCTCTGCTCCGGTTATTGTGGCAAGAGTCGGAAAGCTCTTCTCAAGTTTCGAGATCTCCATCCTGCCTGCATTCTCTATTGCCGTGCTAATGTCCTGCAATGGCCTTCCGAGTCGGTTTATCCCCTTTTCTATCATCCGGGCAGCCGGACTGTCTGTCGATCTGCATAGTGCCAGAGCAGCATCTATTCTGCCGTCGTGTATATAATCCTTGATCCTGTTCATGAAATTCTGATCCTGCTGCGTGGCTTTCCTTATAACATAAAATCTCTCAATAAAAATATAAGCAGCCACAAAAGACAATAATACTATAGGTATCATAACCCATCCACCCTTCATTGCAAAATCCAGAAGTGTCATGTGAGCATCGGTGGCTACCGTTTCGGCAGGAAGATTTACATCCTGCATGATAAATTGTAAAAATCCCATTTTAATTTAATTAGTTCCGTTAAAATTATTTTTGTATTACAACTTTTATTTTCACGTGCGAATATATTAAAAAACGTATTTATACACCTTTGTATTATATACTCTTTATAACAAAGATTTGCTTTTTATCAACCGCGACTTAAATGACCAGCCCCTGTCCGGTTATTATTGCAGCTCAGATATATCCGGTTCCTCCTCTTTTTTCATCTCAGATTTATTGTTTCTCCTGAACAGATCGGAGAATTTATCAAAATCCTCCCTGAAGAATAGGCCAAATCCCTGTGTATAAGGAGCTCCCTTACCTGTATATGGATTATTAAAACGGTTAAAGAACTTAAATCTGATCTTCTCGGTTAATTTGTATTCAATATCAAAATCACCTGTAATTTTATCTGAAGTGCCTGATGTCCCTTCGGCTCCCCTTACATCAAAGTTACCATTAATTGTTACTTTGTCATTCAGGAGCTGGGTGGATAGGGCCACTTCCACTTCCTGGGCATTGATGTCCTTATAACCGGGACGATAAACAAATCCGATATCAAAATCATTGCTGATCTGTGACAACCAGTTACTTAACTGATGGGATAACATCTCGGTTGTTGTAACCGCCATTGCTGAAGTTCCGGTGCCGGTAGTAGCAGTACCCTGAGATCCTCCTGCCAGGGAGGTCCGGGATGGATCGGAATAAAAGCTGTTCATAACAAGCAGATAAAGGAACTGCCGGCTGCGTTCTTCTTCTGTTGTTATTACATTGTTCAGGTAAGCTTTCCTCTCTTCGTCGGCAGATGGAAGTTCAATATTGAGATCCACTATAGGATTAAACAGCTTTCCGGTGAGGAGAATCTGGCATTCAACAGGTATTCTTTCATTAAAACGCTCATCCTGAAGTACTTCAAAAAGGGAGGCTTTAAGCTTATATATTGCTTTTATATCAATCTCAGCATTATCTATATCGCCGCTGAATGTGACTTTCCCTCCGTTTTCAACACTGAACGGCTTATTAAGCACATTCCCGAGTGTGAAGAGATAATCTCCGTTCTCAATAATGTAGTCACCCGAAATTCCGAGATTCCCTTTCCTGTCAAGATTAATATTAAGGTTACCCGCTCCCTGACCCTTAATCACATCACCCAACTTCTCATCGAAAATAAGCTGAATCTCGGCATCAGGTGTCACTTCCAGGTCGAAATTCAGCTCTATGCCGGTCTGGATTGATTGGGAAGTAATTTTTTCATCTGACTTTTGCCCTGTTTTTGCTGTTGTGTCAGGATTGACGAATGTTACAAAGGAATAATCCGAAATTGTCTCGCTTGTGTTCAATGGCATATAAAACCTTGTATTCCTGCCTGTTTTTGCTGAAATATCGAATGAGATCAGGTTTGGGCCCGTTTTTAATGTTGCAATTCCTGTTGCATAGGCTGTTCCGTAAAAATCCTCATTGTCCTTGGGCCTGGTATTCAACACCATGCAGTCGGTGAAGTTTACTGTCAGATCAGCATTGAAATCCTTAAAATGATTATGTGTTACCTGCCCGTTGAGCATTGCAGAGTTACCTCTTTCATCTTCAAGATTTAAATTCTTAAAAAGAATATTGTTTTTATCAAACCTGATCGAATCAGTCATCCTGTACCTGGTCTGGAGAAAATCAATTTTAAGAAATGTATTTTCAGCCAGCATTGAACCCTTCATAACAAGCTTATTCATTTCCCCGGACAGTATCACTTTCCCTGATGCAAATCCTGTAATCCCCGATGCGAAGGAGCTCAACAAAGGGTTCAGCGCTTCAACAGGAAGCTTTTCAGTAAGTGTGGTCAGATCAAGCCTTCTAAGTTCCGGATTGTAATAGCCTTCAACATTGATCATTTCCCTTCCGTTAAGATTATTTCCAGCACGGATTATCGCAACTTTACGCTCATTGCTCCACGCAGAATTCAGTGTCAGAGTTCCGTATTCACTCCCGAGTATTGAAAATCCGTTAACCTTCAGATTACCTTCGATAAGCGGATTATTATAAACATCTGTCAGAAGTACTTTACCGTTAAGCTCACCTTTGATATCAGGCGTTAATGCATCCTTATCCGCTTTACCGGTAATAATTCCGTTCAGAGGTGAGATGTCTATGCTTTTAAATTCAAGGTGAAGCGTATCCTCCCTGTTTTCAGATACTGTGCCATCAACCAGATAGAAACTATTCTCATTGCTTATTAAAAGTTTGTTGATATTCACCCTGTTTGAGTCGAGGAATACAGTTGAATGACTGATTTTCCACAGATTATTCCGGCTGTAAATATCTGATGAAGCTATGTCAATCATCAATACCGGACCGAATCTGTCCTCCACTCCTTTCGCAGAGCTTCCTCTTGCAGTAAAACTCCCCCGGTTTCCGATCGAGGGGTCATTTTTACCCCACGACAAATTAAAAATGAAGTTATCAGGCTTTACATCAAAATCGGTTGAAAAACCCTGTAATAAGGATTGCCCCAGAAAATTGAGCGACGAACTTCTCAGGTCGGCAGTGAGTCCTGACGGATTAAGATCAACATCAATATTCAGGTCACTGAATGTATTGCCTCTCAGGCTGAGGTTCTTTGATATCATCTTCAAAACTCCCGAGGTATCTGATACAATCTCACCTGAAACAGTGGTTTTTTCAGCAAGTAATAATCCCGTCCGGAAGAAATTATTTATTCTATCAGTATTCTTGAAATTTATTGTGAACCCGAACTTATCCTTTGAGAAGGCAATTCTTTTTGCAGGCATGGGGTAACGGGAGGGCATCAGCCTTGACAGAGTGGAACCAACCATTGAGCTGATTCCTGACGGATTGAAGTAGCCTGTAATATCTGCATCGACATAATCTGTACGCAGACTTATGACGGGGAATCCGTTCCGGTTATATGCTCTGACCGAGAAATCATAAAGATCGAGAGTATTCCCGTATTTAATCAGACTCGAATTAAGAAGCTTTATCTCGCCGGCGAGATTTTCAGTCTTGTTTCCTTTGAAATTTGCCGTGATCAGCATCGAAGCCGAGGCTGTTGTATCGGATTTATCAAGATGAAGTTTATAAAGGTCGGCTTTTGCCAGGTTAAGTGTGAAGTCAAACTCCGGGAGTTCGCTGCTGAAGTTCAGCAGCCCAAGCATATCGAGCCTGATATTATCATCGGCTACCTTTATGCTTCCATCCCAGGTTTTGTCATTTATAATACCGTTCAGGGAAATATTCCGGTACTTATAATGATTTATTTCAACACTGTCGATCAGACCATTAACCTCTCCCGAGAACTTGTTGAAGGAATATGCATATAAATTAACATCAGCACTCATGCTCAGATCCCCGAGGAGCTCTTCATTCCCTGTGATCTCTCCAAGCGCAATACTGTTGCCTGTTACCAGTCCGTTGATCTTAAACCGGTTGTTCCCTTCAGGCCGGAGTGAGATGTCGGTGTTTATGTTACCTGCATCGGAAGTGAGCTTACCGTAAGCGACGAAATCAGTTGTGAATCCGGTGAAGCTGCCGTTGAAAGAAATCGTTCCCATCTTTTCGAAATATTCAGGAAGCCTTATTGATCCTTTCCCCGGAAGATTCAATTTCCGGATGTCAGAGGCATGGGTCGTCAGTTGATTGACTCCCAGATAGATAAAAGAATTAGCGATATCCGGTAGTCCTGACAGGTCGAAATCACATTCGATCTTTGAATCATCCCGGTATGAAATATTGATATCACGCCCTCTCAGTTCCTCAATTGTCCCCAAAACCCTTCCTGTGATAAACACCGACTCATTCATTTGCTTTACTGACGGTACAAAATGCCCCAGGTCGGATGTATAAATATGTGAATTGTCAATCCTGATATCGAGATGTACATTCTTTGTGAAATTACTGTATGATCCTGTTGAGTCGGGACGAAGTTGAATGTGAGGAAGATCAAGGATACTGCTGTCGCAATTTATGAAAGCTGAAGTGAAGAAGATGTTGTGATCTGCAAGAGCGAAATCACTGTTCATCCTGCGTACGCTGAAACCGCCTGATTCCCTGAATGACAGATTGTAGATACTGAAGGATGTAGTATCATTCATAATTCTGAAATCTTCAAGTATGCCATTGATGTCACGGATACGGAGATTGTTGAAATTGATTGCTTCTCCTCCGGCATCAGCGGTCCTGTTGATAAGTGAGAATGAAGCATTCCTGATATCCGTATGATTAATCCGTATTGTCACCGGCAACTGTCGGCTTTCTTTATCCTGCTGTCTGAGAAGATCGAGATACCAGTTCAGGTTCAGTAATCCTGTTGAATCGGTTATCAGTGAAAATACAGGATTTAAGAGAGATACCCTGCCAAGGGTGAATGCATTATTTTCTGTATTGATCTTTCTTATTGTAGCAGATAATTTCTTTGTATAGATGAGGGTATCATCATTTTTATCTTTAATAAGAACATCCTCCAGATTCAGTTTGTTGAAAAAGATCAGTTCTGTTTTTCCGACTGAAATTGTCGATTTAAGTTCCTGGGAAAAATGTTTTGTTATTCTCCGGATTATAAGTGTTTGAATTTCAGGTTGCCTCAAAAGGGGATAGAGTATCATCGGGATCATTATAAGAATCCCGATGAAAATCAGAAAGTATTTGACAGATCTTTTAATACCCTTCAGCATTGTCCCGTTCCCCCAAAATTCAATTAAAAGTAGCTCAGTCTATTATTGCATAAAGATAGTAAAGACAACTTTATTTAACACATTAAAAAATCACTGATGGTGTATATTACCGTTGGTTTCAGAGGCTGTGTGAAAAGTATCCTTTTATCGTTTTACCCCTAAATCCCCCAAGGGGGACTTATTGAACTACTGATACTTACAAAGCCCCCCTTGGGGGGTTGGGGGGTAAATCAGGATTTTGAGACAACCTCTTAAGCCAACGGCAAGTAAAACACCTCTGAACAAGTGGATTACAAACTAGAATTAGTATGATGCCAAAGAGCCAGATATTATACTGCTGATAATCAGTAGTATTTAAGTGGACATTACTGACCAAAACGCGTTAAATTATTAATAATATAAAATGGAGATCAAAGATTGTGCCGTTAAATCTAAGATATAAAAATTAATTTTTAATCATTTTTCAATACATTAATTGTAGCTACGTATTAAAATACGTATCTTAATACGTTTTTTAATACATATTATTTTTCTATTTAAATAATTTGCCATGACACGCAGGAAAAACGAAGAAAGTCACATCCGGAGCCTTACTAAAATTTCGGGAGGCACAAGCTATGCAGTAACAATTCCCATGGAATATATCCGGAAGCTTAAATGGAAAGCCAAGCAAAAGCTGGAGGTAAAATGCTTTCAGGACAGGATTATCATACGTGACTGGACCTCGGAATAATTGATGGGTGTAATAATATTAGCCATTGAATCTTCGTGCGATGATACATCTGCTGCAGTAATCAGGGATGGATATGTGCTTTCAAACCTGATAGCAGGACAGGAGGTTCACAGATCCTGGGGAGGGGTAGTACCGGAACTTGCCTCAAGAGCTCATCAGGCAAACATTGTACCTGTAGTCGACAAGGCGATAAAAAGTGCAGGAGTGAACATTGAAGACATAAATGCAGTTGCATTTACACGGGGACCAGGTCTTCTCGGCTCTCTTCTTGTCGGAACATCATTTGCAAAAGGATTTGCACTGGCACGAGATATTCCCCTGATAGAAGTAAATCACCTTCAGGCACATGTTCTTGCTCATTTCATCAAAAAGAATGAAAACGCGGGAGGTATACCTGAATTTCCTTTTTTATGTCTGCTTGTCTCCGGAGGACATACAAGACTGATCCTTCTTAAAAGTCATCTTGAAATGGAGACCATCGGGAATACAATTGATGATGCTGCAGGCGAAGCATTTGATAAATGCGGAAAGCTCATGGGATTGCAATATCCTGCCGGACCTGAGATCGATAAGCTTGCATCGGAAGGATCAAAAGAAGCATTTACATTTTCTAAACCGGTTGTGGCGGGACTTGATTTCAGTTTCAGCGGATTAAAAACAAGTTTTCTGTATTTCCTGCGCGACAGGTTGAAGGAAGAACCGGATTTCATTGAAAAGAATAAAGCGGACCTGTGTGCATCGCTTCAGCATACAATTGTTGATATCCTGCTGGATAAGCTTATTAAAGCATCATTGTCAACCGGAGTGAAAGAGATTGGAATAGCGGGCGGGGTTTCTGCCAACTCCGGACTGAGAAATGAAATGATCAGGGAAGGCAAAAAGAGAAACTGGAATGTCTTTATTCCTGAAATAAGCCTGACAACTGACAATGCTGCCATGATAGGGATAACAGGGTATTTTAAGTATCTTGGAAATGATTTTGCAGATCAGGATATTGCTCCGCTGGCAAGGATGTGAAACGAATAACAGATTTTTATGGAGAGAAATGACTTATCAGTTCTTGTGATCGGTGCAGGCGCTGTAGGGGGGATAACTGCCGCCCTGCTCCGTAAAAATGGATATAATGTTGAAATTGTCTGTAAGTATGATGATTATGCTTCTGCGATACGCAATGAAGGACTTGAAGTAAGCGGATACTGCGGTAATTTCAGGATAAAAATGCCTGCATTTGCTTCGATCGGTGAGGTTAAGGAAAAAAAGGACTTAATCCTTCATGCCACAAAAGCAACTGAAATGACAGAAGCTGCTGAGGCTGTGAAACCCCTTCTGAAGGAAAACAGTCATGTGGTTTCGCTTCAGAACGGGATTTGCGAGGATGAACTGGCAAAAGTGCTTGGTGAAGACAGGGTCATCGGTTGTGTAACGGGATTTGGCGCAACTATGACTTCCTATGGAAAATTTATTATGACCTCAGCGGGGGACTTTATTGTTGGTTATCCTGCCAGGAAGTCTGATGATTATCTCCGTTCCTTGGCAGATGTGCTTTCCGTTGTTGTTCCTGTAAGGATTACTGATAATATTCTCGGCCATCTTTATTCAAAACTGATAATAAATTCCTGCATCTCATCCCTTGGTGCTGTCTGCGGATTATATCTCGGAAAGATGCTTTCAATCAGGAAGATCAGGAAGTTATTTATCGAAATAATCCGCGAAGCTGTTGCTGTCGCTGAAAAGATGGACCTTAGAATAGAGATCTTCGGAGGCAGGCTTGATTTTAGTGAATTTGTAAAAGGAGACAGCTTCCTGTCAGACCTGCGGCGTCATATTATGATTCGGGTAATAGGATTCAAGTACAGGAAACTTAAATCATCTACCCTGCAATCACTGGAAAGAGGCAGGCTTACTGAAATTGATTATCTTAATGGTTATATTGTAAGAAATGCAGATGTTCACGGAGTACCTGTTCCGGTAAATACAACAATTGTAAGGATGGTACATGAGATTGAACAGAAGAAGAGAAAAATTTCACCCGATAATTTCAATGATCCGATATTTGACAGGTTTAATAACTGAAGATATCGATAATTTTAATAATTTAGTCTTAAATAAATTTCTATGAAGGAGCTTAAAATCCCACCGACAAAGACTTCCCCGGAGATACAGTTATCTCCGGATGGTCGGGTTAAGATAAAAGGGCGCTCTATTCATGAGGACGTTACAGAGTTTTATTCACCGGTCGAGAAATGGGTGAGCGAATATATTTTATCCCCGGCAGATGTAACTTGTGTGGATATGAACCTTGAATATTTCAACAGTGCTAGCGCAAAGGTTTTTATTCATCTTCTTGAAAAGATAAAACATGTAAGCCTGAAAAATAAGAAATACGTTGTAAACTGGTATTATGAGGTTGGAGATGAGGATATTCTTGAACGGGGAGAGTATTTTTCATCAATCCTCGATATCCCTTTCAATTTTTTCAGGATCGGCTGATTTTTCTTGTCTTACATTGTATTTCTTCCTGAAAAAGTGATAAACGGGAACTCCCATCACCAGAAAAGCAAGTCCTATTCCCATATGCAATGGTCTGTTGATTGAAATATTTATTACAAACCATGTATTTATTGCAATAAACAGAAACGGTGTTACCGGATAACCCAATGTTCTGTATGGTCTTTCAGCATTTTTCATTCGTTTTCTGAAAATAAAGATTCCTGATGCAGCCAGTATATAGAAAATAAACTCAATAGCAACAGTATAGGTTATCAGGTTTTCAAATGTCCCCCAGAAAAGAAGGAGCACTATGGCCCATCCTGACTGTACCAGAATGGCATTCACGGGAGTTCTGAATTTGGGATGCACTTTGGCAATACCTTTAAAAAACAGGCCGTCTGATGCCATTGCATAATAAATACGGGGTGCGGAAAGAGTATAGATCCCTATTGTGCCAAAGGTGCTTATTGCTATTATGGCTGCTACAAGTATGCCTCCGAAAGGGATTACGGTGCTGACAGCCTCGGCAGCCACCCTTGTGGAACTTACGATTTTATCTACCGGTAACAGGAGCATATACCCCACATTTACAAGCAGGTAGATGAGTGTTACAGCTGCTGCTCCTGTTATCATTGCAACCGGAACATTACGCGCAGGATTCCTCGTTTCACCTGCCAGGAATGAAGCATGCTGCCATCCTCCGTATGAAAACAAAACACCGGTGAAGGCAACACCAAATGCTGAAAGCGTAACCCCGGCGGAAGATATTGACGGAAACTCCCGGAATGAGAATTCAGAAGAGCCCAGGAATATACCTGCTCCTATAATTATCAATATCCCCGCAATTTTCAATCCGGTAAAAATATTCGAGAATATCTCTCCGAATTTGGCTCTCAGAATATTAAGTGTTGTAAGCAACGATATGGCAAGTATACTTGTGATTATCTTCCATGATTCACTCATTGGGATCAGGAAACTCAGATAATGTGAAAAAGCCAGGGCAAGCACAGCTATTGAACCTGATGTAATTATAAGAAGATAAGCCCAGCCGTAAAGGAATCCCATCCATCCGCCATAAGCTTCGCGGAGAAAAACATAAATTCCTCCGGCATAGGGAAACAGAGAGCCCAGTTCCGAAAATGTAAGAGCACCGGTCAGTGCTATTATTCCACCCAGAGCCCATACTGTAAGGATAAGAGTCGGGGAAGGAATGAGCCCCGCTATTTGTGACGGAGTAACAAAAATACCCGAGCCTATGCAGGAACCGATTGCAACCATTATCAGTCCGTACAGACTCAGTTCCCTGGCTAGTTTTGTCATACGCTTTTTTTTCTGTGTTTCCGCGATTCTTCAAGGTAGGCTTTAAGGTAGATGAGGCTTGTTGAGAGAAAAATAATACCAAGCAGTATCATTAAAACGAATACTATAACAGGATTGGCGTATCCTTCTTCCGGGTATTTTACTTTTACAATAAATCCCAGGACAGTATTAATTAATATCAGAACTGATATTGTAAGTCCGAAGATTATTCTTGCAAGATCGAACACCCTGCTGGTTTTATATTGTTTTGAATTTTTGAACCGGATATAAGCAGCCCGGGCATAGGCGTTTGCCTGCTGACCTGACCTGTGCTGCCTGTACTTTCTCCACTCTTCCGCAGCCCTTGCCAATGCTTCTTCATCAGTACCTGTTTTGTTGAAATTTGCAATCAGGAATTCGTAAGCCTCTGTTACCTGAACGAATTTATCCCTTGCTTCAGGGGAATGGTTAAGATCGGGATGATACATACGGGCTTTGATCCTGTATGCTCTTTTTATATCGGCTATTGAAGCATCTGTATGTAAATCAAGAATTTTAAAGTAGTCCGAATAGTTCATTCCATCCCTGTTATAAGGAAATACGCTACAATTAACGAATTATTTCGTTTATCAGGGAGAGTTTATCTCTTTTTCTTAGTATATTTTAACTGTCATTTAAAGCAGCTGATTTAGCTTTATTAATTTAATGACTCTGAGTAAGCTTTGTGAAGTTAAATCACTAAGTATGATAAAGGTATACAGTAATTTATGAGTAATTATGAATTTAACAGATTAAAGAAATATGATAAAATATAATGTAGGGATCATTGGCTATAGCTGGGCTGCAGGAGCTCATATTGAAGCTATTAACAAGACTACCCCGGGGCAGGTAACTGCAATATGCTCATCGCGGGATCTTGATCTTCAGGAGATCAAAGCTAAACATGGGGGATCGATAACCCTTTACAACGATTTGGATAAGATGCTTGCAGACAAGAGTATCAATGTTGTTTCAATATGCAGTTATCCCTCTGATCATGCAAAACAGGCTATAGCTGCTGCCAAAGCCGGGAAACACTTGATTATTGAAAAGCCTCTTGCATTATCATGGGAGGATTGTCTGGCAGTGGAATCTGCCGTAAAGCAAGCAGGGGTTCGTACCTGTGTTTGTTTTGAGTGCCGTTTTTCAAGTCAGCTTACTGCTATCAAATCGGTGATTGATCAGGGACTACTCGGTAAAATTCACTATGGTGAAGCAGATTATTACCATGGTGTTGGTCCATGGTACGGGCAGTTCCGATGGAATATTAAGAAAGAAACAGCCGGCAGCAGCCTGCTTTCTGCAGGTTGTCATGCCCTGGATGCCCTTCTCCTGTGCATGGGTACTGATTTTGAATCTGTATGCAGCTATTCAGCAAGGTCAGAAAATGAGGATTTCTCAAAATATGAATACCCAACGAGTTCAGTTTCAATAATTAAGTTTAAGAATGGATCAGTCGGCAAAGTAGCTTCAGTAATAGATTGTTTCCAGCCTTACTATTTCCATTTTCATCTTGTGGGAAGTGAAGGCAGTCTGCTTGATAATAAATTCTATTCCACAAAAATTAAAGGTCTTGATAAAAACAGGTGGAGTGAACTTTCAATGAAAATGCTTGATTCAGGTGATGTTACCGATCATCCTTACCAGGCACAGTTTGAAGCATTTTTCAAGGCAATCGGAGAGGACATGGAGATGCCGTTAACAAGTCTTGCTGATGCCCTTAAAACCCATGAGGTGATCTTTGCAGCTGATAAATCGTCAGAAAGAAATTGATTGGTATTCTGTAATCGGTATTCGGTGATCGGTGATCAGTAATCGGTACCTGAACTCCAAATTCCAAACTCCAAACTCCAAACTCTTCCCTTACTTGACAATCCCCGTAAACCCCATAAATGCCAATGCAAGAATACCTGCAGTAACAAGAGATATAGGAACACCCTTCATGCCTTTCGGGACGTTTACAAGTTCGAGCTGTTCCCTTATACCGGCGAGTATTATAAGTGCCAGTCCGAATCCTATTGCTGTAGCTGCGCTGAACACGACCGATTCAAGCAGGTTATAGTCCTTCTTTATAACAAGGATGGCAACGCCAAGTACTGCACAGTTTGTTGTGATTAGTGGCAGAAATATCCCTAAAGCCTGATAAAGCGGCTGGCTTATTTTTTTCAGGATTATCTCAACCATTTGTACCAGAAAGGCAATGACCAGAATATATGTAATTGTCTGCATAAATTCAATGCCCAGTTTTTCAAGTACATAGATCTGGATCAGGTAGGTAACCACTGTTGCAAGTACCATTACAAAAGTAACAGCTCCTGTCATTCCCACTGCAGTGCTTACTTTGTTTGAAACACCGAGGAAGGGACATACTCCCAGGAATTGAGCAAGAACTATATTATTAATGAAGACGGCCGAAATTATTAGCAGTATATATTCCATCTCAGTTTATTTTGATGTTTTTTTAATCTTATTGACAAGAGCTATCATATATCCGAGAGCAATGAAGGCTCCGGGCGCAAGTATAAAAACAAGTATCCCGTCACCATTTATGAATTTATGACCGAAAATTGATCCGCTTCCCAATATTTCACGAAATGCACCCAATATCCCGAGGGCAGCAGTAAAGCCAAGTCCCATTCCGGCACCATCAATAAATGAAGACCAGACACTGTTTTTACTGGCAAAAGCTTCAGCTCTTCCCAGAACAATACAGTTAACAACGATCAGGGGGATGAATATTCCCAGCGACTGGTAGAGATCGGGAACATAGGCCTGCATGACAAGGTCGACAATAGTTACAAAGGATGCTATGATTACGATGAATGCAGGTATCCTTACCTTATCGGGAATAAGGTTTGATAGAAGCGAAATAACAACATTTGAACCGATAAGAACAAATGTAGTTGCAATTCCCATCCCCACACCGTTAAGGGAGGAGGTGGTCGTTGCCAGTGTGGGACAGGCGCCAAGTACCAGAACAAGTATTGGATTCTCCCTTATAAATCCCTTTGTAAAATTCTGAAGCTGATTCATTTCAAATTTCCTTTCTGTAATGTATTGTAAGCACGCTCTATTGCGTCGCAAAATGCTCTGGAACTTATTGTGGCAGCTGTTATCGCATCAACCTGCCCGCCGTCCTTTTTCACTTTAAGCATGAATTCACCGGGGTTTTTTCCGGTAAACTGTGTCTTGAACTCAGGTTCGGTCATTTTTGTACCAAGACCCGGAGTTTCTTTGTGCTCAAGAACTGAAATCCCTGTAATTGAACCATCAGGCTTAAATCCCGCCATAATTGAAATATATCCGCTGAATCCATTATTAGTATAGGTATTCACGGCATAGCCGACTACCTCTCCGTTATTCTTCGCAGGATATACATCCAGACTGTCACCTTCTGTTGTCGGCAGACGGAATAATTCGTCATTCGGGTTATTTGTGAATTCAGGGACAACCTCTCTTATTGCATTTAGCTTTTTATTAAGGACCGATAAGGCAATCGGTTCTTTTGTAAGTTCATAAACAAATCCAAGTCCTGCAGAGCTCCCTAGAGCGATCAGGGTAAGAGCAAGGATCATGTTTTTCAGCGTCGATTCAGATTTAGCCATTTTTTACCTCCTCACCAAATCGTTTTGGTTTGATATAAGCATTCATCAGCGGGACGAATGCATTCATTATAAGTATAGCAAATGATACTCCTTCCGGATAGGCTCCCCATACTCTTATTATCACTGTAAGCAATCCTATCCCGCAACCATATATCAGCATTGCCTTCGGGTTCATGGGTGAAGTGACATAATCGGTTGCCATGAATATTGCACCGAGCAGAACTCCGCCGGCCAGCACATGAAATAAGGGATTGGCATATTCTTCAGGATTTATAAGCCAGAGTATTCCGGTGAACAGGACAATCACACCAATAATGGAGACGGGGATATGCCATGTTATTATCTTCTTCCACAGTAGCCAGATTAAGCCAAGAAGGAGGGCGCCAGCAGCAACTTCACCCAGAGAGCCTCCCATATCTCCCAGGAACATCCGGGCAGGAGTGGGTATCTGTGTCATAAGCTGTGAAAGGGGTTCCCCGTTCTTCAGACCTTCTTTTATTATCGCAAGTGGTGTGGCCCCGGTAACGGCATCGGTATAAGCTGTTTTAAATCCTGCAGCTACCGGCCAGCTTGTCATCTGTACAGGGAAGGAGATAAGCATAAAAACACGACCGACAAGGGCAGGATTGAACGGATTGCTACCCAGTCCTCCGAAGGTCATCTTGGCAACTGCAATTGAAACAAAGCTGCCGATTACTATTATGAATACCGGGATGTTCGATGGCAGGTTAAATGCCAGCAGCAAACCGGTCACAAAGGCTGAACCATCATTTATTGTTATTTGTTTCTTAAAGAAAAACTTAACGATAAGATATTCGAAAAGGATACATGAGGCTACCGATGTTGCTGTAACTATTATGGCACTGTAGCCGAAAAAGAAAACCGATGTGAGGAATGCCGGAATAAGAGCAATGATGACACCAAACATCAGCTTTTGTGTTGTCTCTTTCCCGTGTATATGAGGTGAGAGGGATACTTTAAGTAGATTGCTCATTTGCAATAGATATAATGACTTCTTATTTAACTACCTGTTTACGTGCCATTTTTATGACAGTTGATTTTCCGAGCCGGATGTAATCCAGCAGTGGCCGGCCGGCAGGGCATGTATAGCTGCATGAACCACATTCCATGCAATCGGTTATCCTTTCCCTTCCTGCTCTTTCAAAATCACCTTTTTCCGACAGGGCCATCAGCAGAAAGGGTTCAAGATTCATAGGACATCCAAGAACACATTTCGCACACCTTATACATGGCATCATTTCAGCTCTTTCGGCCTGGTCTTCCGGAATAAGTACTATTCCTGATGTCCCTTTGACAACAGGGACATCAATACTGCTTACAGCCTTTCCCATCATCGGACCACCGGAAATAACTTTACCGGTATTTTCAGGCAGTCCTCCGGCAGCTTCAATAAGGTATCTTACAGGTGTACCGGTCCTTACAAAATAGTTACCGGGATTGGTGACTGATTTTCCGGTAATTGTCACAACTCTTTCGAAAAGAGGCTTGTTTTTCTGAACAGCTTCATATACAGCAAAGGCTGTTCCCACATTGTGAACAACAGCATTTACATCCAGAGGCAGTTTCCCTGAAGGAACTTCCCTTTTTGTCAGAGCTTTAATAAGTTGTTTTTCAGCTCCCTGAGGATATTTGACTTTCAGCGCATGAACTGTTATACCGGAAAAACCGTCAGCAAGCTTTGTAAGATTATCAATGGCATCCCTTTTGTTGTTTTCAATACCGATAAAAGCCTTTGAGACCTTAAGCGCTTTCATAATAATTGTTGTGCCTGTCAGGATCTCCTTTCCCTTTTCAAGCATAAGCCTGTGGTCAGAAGTCAGATAAGGTTCACACTCCGCTCCATTTATTATAAGTATGTCACACCTTTTTCCGGCAGGAACAGTCATCTTTACATGTGAAGGGAAAGTTGCACCTCCAAGTCCGACTATACCCGATTCAAGGCATTTCTTTATTATCTCTTCCGATGAAAGAGCGGTTTCTGTAATTATTTCATCGCTCCTGTCTATAGTTTCAACCCATTCATCCCCGCTTGTATCAATAAATATTGCAGTTTGCCTGAATCCTGAAGCATCAAGTACAACATCAATTTTAGTTACAGTGCCTGATACAGAGGAGTGTATATTTGTGGAAACAAATCCTTTGCTCCGTGCAATCACCTGTCCGGTCTTCACAATATCGCCTTTACTCACAACAATATCGGCAGGTGAGCCAATATGCTGTGAAACAGGGATTGTTACGGAGGGCGGGATTGCCAGATACCGGATCGGGATTTCTGCTGTCAGCTTATTTTCAGGCGGATGAACGCCCCCGGCGGGAAAGGTTTTCAAATCAGTATTTTTTTATTTGTTAGACTTCCGGGTTTACTTTGATTGTTTCATTCTGAGCTTCGATCGCAGGCTTCCGGGGCGGGAAATTGATCTCCAGGATCGATCCTGTCGGACATTCTGTAACGCATTTCCTGCAGAATGTGCATTTTGAAGCATCTATATAAGCAAGATTGTTTGTTATTGTTATAGCATCGAATTTGCATGCCTTAACACATTTTCCGCATGCAATACAGGCAACCTTACAGGCTCTTCTTGCCGGGCCACCCTTGTCACAGTTTGAACAGGCAACATATATCTTCCTGTCTTTTTTTGCTTTCTTCCTGAGCTCAATCAGGTTCCTCGGGCATGCTTTGACACAGGCTCCGCATGATACACATTTGTTGTCGATTATTACCGGCAATCCTGTTTCCTCATTCATGTAAATTGCTCCGAATGTACAGGCTCTTACACAGTCTCCTTTGCCAAGGCAGCCATAACTGCAATCAGTCTCTCCGATATACAGGTTGTGTGCTATTCTGCAATCCGGTACGCCATCATATTTTGAAGTGCGGGGACGCTGTTCAGGAGTTCCGTTGCAAAGGAGAACAGCAACAAGCGGATCAGCTGCCGGGGCTTCTTTCCCGAGGACTTTCGCGACTTCTGCCATAACAGAAGCACCCCCCACAGGACAGTTTAATCCTTCGAAAGTTTCTGCTTTTACGAGTGCTTCCGCAAAATTCCGGCAACCTGCAAAACCGCATCCGCCGCAATTTGCAGCCGGAAGAAGCTCCTGTACCTCATCAATGCGGGGATCTTCGTAAACCTTGAATTTCTGAGCTATAAAATAAAGGATGACTGCTGATAACAGAGCAAGCAGACTCAGGCTTATAACCGTAATGATAATCGTATGACCCATTAAAGAGTTTTTATTGTGAAGACAAATTTATTACCGATCCTGTCCCTGAAAAAATAAAGTAGCAGATAATATATTCCGGGAATAGCCAGAGCCCCCAATCCTGCTACTGCTTCCGGTAAAGACAGTGAAATAAGGACTATAAGGGTTATAATAAGAAGGGCAAGAGGAATAATGTATCCCAGGAAAAGGGCAGTATAACCCATAGATCTTTTCATCAGTACCGTCACATTATCCCCTGGCGTAACTTCATAGCTGCCACGTACCTCCACCATCTTTTCCTTTACACCCGACATGCTGCATGAGCCTTTTGCATGACATCCTGCACATGCAGTCTCAGATAATATTCTGACTTTAACCGAACTGTTGTCAGATTTCTGTACCACACCCTCATGTTCGATAGTCCCGGATCTGCCTGAAATGGTCATAATTTTCGCCGGAAAATTAATCCGCAAATTTACCATTACTGAAAAAAAAGTTTCTGTTTTTTATCAGGATTTTGGAATTGCGAAGTTATTTATTCTGATTATAAATAAGTCTTTTTCAGCTTATATTGCTCCAGGATTGTTTTTTGCTGAAAATCCGTTTCAACTCGAGCCGCAGGATCAGATTATGTTCTTTTTCGAGAAGCGGATCATCAGTAATTATTTCTTCGGCAATATTTCTTACATATTCGATAATCTGTCCATCCCTGCCAAGGTCAGATATCTTCAGGTCGAACGGAATTCCGCTTTGCATTGTACCTTCAATATCCCCCGGGCCTCTCAACCGCAGATCGGTTTCGGCAATTTCAAAACCGTCGCTGGTCCTGATCATAACCTCCAGACGGGCAGCAGCTTCTTTTGATAGTTTGGGTGAGCTGAGCAGGATACAGTAAGACTGATCGGCGCCCCTTCCGACGCGGCCACGCAGCTGGTGCAACTGCGATAATCCAAATCTCTCGGCACTCTCAATGACCATTACGGTTGCATTCGGGATATCAACACCAACCTCTATCACAGTTGTAGCGATAAGGATATGAGCCTTGCCTTCCCTGAACAGCTTCATTGATTCTTCTTTTATTGCAGGAGTCATCCTGCCGTGGACAACACTTATGAAGTACCGGGGAGGAGGAAAGAGCCTGGAAACTGTATCCCAGCCGTCCTCCAGATCTTTATAATCCATCTTTTCCGATTCCTTTATAAGAGGATAAACGATAAAGATCTGCCTTCCTTCAGCTATCTTTTGTTTTATGAACCCAAAAACCTTATTCTTTTCTGAATCATAAAAATGCATCGTCCTGACCGGGATCCTTCCCGGAGGGAGCTCATCAATAACTGATACATCAAGATCGCCGTAAAGGGTCATTGCCAGCGTCCTGGGTATAGGTGTTGCAGTCATTATAAGAATATGTGGCGGATTAAGGCTTTTCTTCCACAGTTTTGCTCTCTGCTCCACACCGAACCTGTGCTGTTCATCGATTATCACAAGACCGAGATTGCTGAACTGTACACTCTCTTCAATAAGCGCATGAGTTCCGATGAGTATGTTCAGCGACTTGTCGAGAAGGGATTCGCTTATTTCCTTCCTGAGAGATCTTGCGGATGAACCTGTTAAAAGTCTGATTTTAATGTCCATCCCTTTCAGCATCGTTGTTATAGTCTGATAATGCTGAGTGGCAAGGATTTCTGTCGGAGCCATGATGCAGGCCTGATAACCATTGTCAATTGCAATGAGCATGCTCATCAGTGCAACAAGTGTTTTGCCACTCCCCACATCGCCCTGAAGAAGGCGGTTCATCTGCTTTCCCGAACCAAGGTCCTTTCGAATTTCCTTCATCACTCTTTTCTGTGCTTCGGTAAGAGAAAAGGGCAGGTTATTGAAATAAAAGCTGTTGAACTTTTCTCCAACACTCTGAAAAATAAACCCCCTGAATTTACGTGACCGGTTGCTTCTGAACCTCATTAGATTCAGCTGAATATAAAATAGCTCCTCGAACTTCAGCCGGTATCTCGCTCTCTCAAGAACTGCAGGATCCGTCGGGAAATGAATTGTTTGAAGGGTATGATGAAGATCAGGGAGTTTATACTTCGAGGTGATATACGACGGGAGTGTCTCAGGTAGCGTAAAATTAATTCTTTGGATAAGACTTCCTGCAAGTTTGCTGATGGCACGGGATGTAAGAAAATGATTCCTGAGTTTTTCAGTGGTACTGTACTGAGCCTGCAGTGCAGATGTTAACCTTTCAGCAACCTTCGACGAGGCTTCTATCTCGGGATGAATAATATTTACAATTCCGTTAAATATACCCGGTTTACCGAAAACGATGTACTCGGGACCTATGGTATAGGATTCCGTGATCCACTTTGTGCCTTTGAACCAGACCAGCTTTATAGTTCCGGTCTCATCCTGAAAATCAGCAACAAGCCTTTTTCCACCGCCCCGGCCTTCAACATAAAACCCTTTGATCTTACCCTTAATCTGCACATACGGCAGGTCCGGATCGAGTTCAGATATCTTGTAAAACCTTGTTCTGTCAATATATTTATAAGGAAAATAATATAACAGATCACGGTAGGTATAAATACCCAGTTCAGTATTAAGAAGCTCAGCTCTTTTCGGGCCTACTCCCGGAAGGTATGTGATATTTGTATCGAGGAAATCCTGCATTTCAGCTCAGCCTGCAACTTTGAAAAAGATTACCGAAATTAAGTATTTTTGAAGAGCTAACCTAATACAAAAGTTACGCATATGGTTTTCCGGCGATGGCTGAATTATATTAATTATCATCTTTTCTCAAGGCACAGAAGGGGTCATGGAATACACAGCCCCTTCGTTTTTGACCTGGTAT
>CAZWUB010000048.1:0-25584 GCA_964637415.1 uncultured Rikenellaceae bacterium | reverse complement strand
TTCAGCTTCTGCTGAAGGAAGACAGGAAGATGAACTTTTCCGATAAAACATATCCCCTGGGAATCTTTGCGCCTGGCTGTCGGAAGTCCGAGATCATCAGCAATCTTCCTCACTTCAGGCTTTGTAAGGTCACCGATGGGGAACAAAGCTTCGGCAAGCTGTGCCTGACTCACCTGGCAGAGAAAATAACTCTGATCCTTGTTGTCATCCATTCCTGAGAGAAGCCTGTAAATAGTATTCTCTCCTGATTTTATTTCATCTTTCCTGCAGTAATGTCCTGTTGCAACAAAATCAGCTCCAAGCTTTTTCGCTTCAAGAACAAAAGAATCAAATTTGATCTCTCTGTTGCATAAGACATCAGGGTTGGGCGTTCTTCCCTTTTCATACTCGGCAAACATATAATCAACGACCCTTCTGCGGTAAGGTTCACTAAGATCGACAATGTGAAAAGGGATCCCTGTTTTTTTTGCCACCATCTCCGCGAACATCACATCATCTTCCCAGTGACAATCGCTTTGCAACAGTCCGGTTGTATCATGCCAGTTCCTCATAAACAGCCCGATGACCTCATATCCCTGTTCCTTGAGAACCCATGCCGCCACACTTGAATCCACTCCGCCGGATAAGCCTATGACCACCTTCTTTTTCACGCAGCGAAGATAATAAAAACTAAGTTAAGACTTTACGAACTCACTACTGCACGACCGCACGACCGCACGACCGAGCCCTCAAAGTTTAAATGTACCACATGAGCAATAAGGTCCGTCGAAATTCAGTACTTTTATTCCATGAATTCCGGCACACTCACCATATACAGCGCATCGGCTGGATCGGGAAAGACTTTCCGGCTGACAAAAATATATCTCACCCATCTGTTCAGATCAAGATATAATTATCGCAAAATACTCGCCGTAACATTTACGAACAAAGCCACGGCTGAAATGAAAGGCCGGATACTTGATCAGCTTTACTGTCTCGCAAATGGAGAAAAGTCTGAATATCTTGATGATCTTATGACTGAAACCGGCAAAAGCGAAGAAAAGGTCAGGGAAGAAGCTGCCGGATTGCTTTTTTCAATCCTTCATGATTTTTCTAGATTTTCAATTTCAACGATCGATTCTTTTTTTCAGAAAGTGATCCGTTCGTTTGCGAGGGAGACCGGCCTTCATTCAGGGTTTAATGTCGAGCTGGACCACAGCATAATATTATCATCTGCAATAGATGAAATGATAGCCTCATCGGTTGATGATCCTGAAATCAGGAAATGGCTGACAGATTATGTTCTGAGGAATCTTGAAGAGGAAAAATCATGGAACCTGAAGTCAGAGATCACAAAACTGGCTGAAGAGCTGTTCAGGGAGAAATTCAAAATTCTCTCGGAGACTGAAAGGGAAAAGCTTGAGGACAAATCTTTCCTGCGTGGCTATATTAAAAAGATCAGAGATTTAACATCCTCTGTTGAACGGACCGTTGAAGATTTTGCAAAAGAACTTAACGCGATCTATGCAAGGTTTGAGCTGACTGATGATATGTTTTATGGTAAAAGCCGGGGTATTCCCTCATTTATTAAGTCACTTGCAAATGGCAAAATTATTCCGGCAAACAATACAGTCCGGCTTATTCTTGAAGATAAGCCGCGATGGTCGACAAAGGAGCCATCTCCACAACTTATGAGTGCAATACATGGTGGACTGGAAGAAACACTCAGGAAAGCTATATCTTACCTTGATGAAAATATCACCTTATATAATACTGCAAAAGCAATCTCCCCGAACGTTTATGCACTGGGAATTCTTTCGGATGTCCTTGGAAAAGTGCGGAAGGTCGCATCAGATGAGAACAGCTTTCTTATCTCCGATGCAGGAGAATTGCTGAGCCTGATCACAGGTAATGATCAGGCGCCTTTTATATACGAGAAGATCGGAAATCATTATGAGAATTATATGATCGATGAGTTCCAGGATACCTCCATGCTGCAGTGGAAGAACTTTAATCCACTTATCGATGAAAGTATGGGAAGAGGCTGTGATAACCTTATTGTGGGAGATATAAAGCAATCGATATACAGGTGGAGGAATAGCGACTGGAGGATTCTCGCCGGTCTTCAGATTGATAAGATTGATAATAAGCGGTTCTTCAGCAAACCGCTTGTTAATAACTGGAGAAGCCGGTCAGATATAATCAGGTTCAATAATGCCCTTTTTTCTCTCATACCCATACAGGCTGACAGGTATTTTTCCGAAAACGGATTCCGGTCGGAATTCGTGAACCTTTACACTGGCGCTGTTCAGTCTGATCCGGGTAAAAGAAAAGGCGGATATGTCAGGCTTGATATAGTTGATATTGACTACCACGAGAATGACGGAAAGGATCAAAGCGAAAAAGAGGAGAAATCAAGGAGATGGAAGAAAATTGTACTGGACAGGATCCCCGGAGTTATTGAAATGTTCCAGGATCATGGTTACCAGGCTTCCGATATCGGGATCATTGTAAGAGAGGTAAAAGAAGGCGAAGCTGTCGTAAGAAGGTTGATTGATTACAGTAATAACTGTCCGTCAGACAAAAGAGCGAAGTATAATTATGAAGTTGTTTCGGATGATTCTCTTGCATTATCTTCTTCACATGCAACTAATTTCATCATAGCTGCCCTGAGAGTTATTTGTGATCCTGAAGATATGATCAGCAGAGCTCAGATGCTGAGGTTTTATAGTTTATCATCAGGTGATGCGGATGCAGGAAATTTAAATTTATATAAAGATACTCTCCGTAACGGTTCATCTGGCTATTTTCCGGAAGATTACGGACAGTTCCTTGTTAAAATGCGCAACCGTCCGTTGTTTGAGATAACTGAAAACATAATATCATTCTTTGATCTTGGCAGGAACCCCGGTAATGTGGCTTACCTTACCACTTTCCAGGATCAGGTCCTGAATTTCTCACGCAGTAAAAGCTCTGATGCAGATTCGTTTCTCGACTGGTGGGAAACGACCGGGAACAAAAAATCAATTTCGCTGCCTTCAAATCAGAATGCTGCAAGAATACTTACAATACATAAGGCGAAGGGACTTGAATTTAAAGTCGTTATACTTCCGTTCCTTTCATGGAACCTTGATTACATTTCAAGTAAACAACCGGTTCTATGGATCAAACCTGATGTGTCGCCCTTCAATGATCTCGGAATCGTGCCTGTAAGATATGGCAGTCTCCTCGCCAGCACAATTTTTGCAGATGATTACAACCGGGAGAAGTATTTTTCATATATCGATAATATTAACCTCCTATATGTGGCAATGACAAGGGCCAGGGATGCTCTTTATGGATTTGTTCCGGGAGAGACAGGTAAATCCTCCACTATTGCCGGGATAATAAAGAATGCCCTGAGCTCAGATGAGAATCCTGCAGGCAGTCAGGGAATGGCCCTGAAAGAATATTTCAACAGTGATAAAGGGATCTATGAATTTGGTGAGATCCCCGGTTCTTCTGAAAGACAGAAAGAGAGTGACGTCATAATCTCGGAACTTTATCATGTTAACAACCGGCCGGAATCATTCAGGTTACGGCTTCATGGTGAAAATTATTTATCACCTTCAAAGGAGACGACCGAACGGAAAATAAATTATGGAAATCTGATGCATGAAGTTTTTGAAGGGATAAGTACTGCTGCCGATATTCCTTCAGCAATAAATAAGCTTGTAAGGGAAGGAAAAATCCCTGCTTCAGACTATAGCGAGCTGGAGAAAAAACTTAATTCACTTGTGAGTTCTCCTGATGTTGCACCCTGGTTTGCTCCGGGAAATAAAATATTTAAGGAAACTGAGATACTCACTCCATCAGGAAATACAAGAAGACCCGACAGGGTAATAATAAGTGATGGAAAAGCAACAGTTATAGATTTCAAATTCGGGGAAGAAGACAGGAAGCATAAGGACCAGGCAGAACATTACAGGAACCTTCTTGCCGCTATGGGATATGAAAATATAGAAGCCTTCATCTGGTATGTTGATAAAAATAAAATTATTGAAGTATGATGTCCGGCACAGGTTTGAATGATTCATTTTATCCGTGGGGACATGACCGGAGATTCAATTCAAGTACTGAGTATTTCAGGAAGAGATACGGAGAAAGGGTTCAGAAGGTTTCGATAAATGCCGGATTTACATGTCCGAACCGGGATGGGACGAAAAGTACCGGGGGATGTACTTACTGTCTGAATGATGCTTTTAATCCTTCATATTGCCGGCCCGAAAAGTCCGTAACTACCCAGATCAGGGAGGGGATTGAGTTCCATAAAAAGCGTTACAGACGAGCATCTTGCTATATGGCATATTTCCAGGCATATTCAAATACTTATGCACCGCTTGAAATTCTTCGGGAAGTATATGAGGAGGCCCTGGCATACCCTGGTGTTATTGGAATTATTATCGGAACCCGGCCTGATTGTATTGATGAAGAAAAGCTTGACTACCTGAGAAAGCTGGCTGAAAAGTACTATGTTTCAGTTGAATATGGAATAGAAACCTGTTATGATAAGACTCTTCTCAGGATAAACAGAGCACATACATTTTCAGATGCGGTTTCTGCACTGCAGTTAACAGCTGAATATGGTATCAATTCCGGAGCTCATTTTATTTTCGGTCTTCCGGGTGAGACAGAAAAAGAGATGCTGGCGGAGGCTGAAATAATATCGGAGTTGCCACTGACCTCTGTGAAATTTCATCAGCTTCAGATCATTAAGGGAACTGCTATTGAAAAGGAATTTATTACAAATCCTGGTGATTTTAATCTTTTCACCTGGGAAGAATATCTTGAATTCATCATAAATTTTCTGGAGCGTTTAACTCCCGGAATTATAATTGAGCGTTTTACGGGTGAAGTTCCTCCCAGGTTTCTGGCTGTTACACCATGGGAAAGACTGCGAAATGATCAGCTTTCTTCAATTATAGAAAAAAAGATGGCAGAGCTTGATACCTGGCAGGGAAGATTATATAAACAACGACTATTTGGTTAAAATGGAATACTTTCTGCACCGCATAGCCCGGCACCTTTACACAAGTCATGGAAATAACCTCCACAGGCACTGTCTTGTTTTTCCAAACCGCCGGGCAGGTCTTTTCCTAAAGAAATACCTCTCGGAGGAAATAAGCAAACCTGTATGGACACCGGCCGTAATGACAATAAATGATCTGTTTCATTCCTGCTCCAACCTTCAGCCGGCTGAGAATGAATTACTTCTCTTTGAACTATACAAAATTTACATCAGGATCAGAAAAACAGGCGAGAGTTTTGATGATTTTTATTTCTGGGGCGATATGCTCCTGAATGATTTCGATGACATTGACAAATACCTTGCAGATGCATCGAAAGTATTTCGTAATATCAATGATCTGAGGAAGATAGATGAGGAGTTTGGAGGCCTTTCGGCTGAGCAGGTTGAAATAATCAGACGTTTCTGGATAAATATCAATCCTGGAAAGCTTACAAGGGAAAAATCGGAATTTCTGAGCGTCTGGGCGGTTCTGAATGAACTGTATACCGGGTTCCGGACCTCACTTACTGAAATAAATATTGGTTATGAAGGAATGATATTCCGGGATGTTGTTGAAAATCATCTCCCTGAAATAACATCCGGCCTTGATTGGGAGCAGGTGCATTTCATCGGATTCAATGCTCTGAACAGATGTGAGGATTCTCTTATGATGAGCCTGAAAAAAGCCGGTAAAGCATGTTTCTACTGGGATTATGATAATTCATACATTTCGCCGGGAAGGCTTAATTCGGCAGGTTTCTTTCTCAGGGAAAATATTACAAGGTTTGGAAATGATATGCCGGGTGACTGGAACTACGACACGTTTCTTTCCGGGGAATCTTCAGGAATAAAAAGAAACGTTATCACAAGCTCTTCGGATGTTGCTCAGGTTAAGCTTCTTCCTGAGCTGATTAATAATCTTGATGGATTAACTCCTGAAAATGCTCATCAGACGGCAGTTATCCTGGCCGACGAGAACCTGCTCATACCCGTTCTTTCAAGCATACCTGCAAATATGGAGGATATAAATATTACGATGGGCTATCCTCTCAGGTACACAGCAGTTTATTCGCTGGTAAGAAGGCTTCTTGATATGCAGCGGAAAGCCAGGATCGAAGGAGGAATTGTTTTATTTGAGCATCAGGATGCCGACAGGATCCTTACTGATACCCTGATCTCAGGGTTATTTAATGAGCAGGAACAGAATATTGCGAAAGATATTATCACAAAAAACATTTTCCGGATCCCGTCGGACCTTTTCTCCGGTTCAGAGCTCCTTTCAGAAATATTCAGCAAACCCGGTTCTCCGGCTCTTTTGTCAGAGTATCTAAGGAATATTTTGCTCAGAATCAGTTCCGGAGATTCGCTCAGAATCAGTTCCGGAGATAATGAAAAAGGGGAGAAGTCTGCCAATGAGGCGGCACAGATCCGGATAAGAAATGAATTTATTTACAGGATTTTGCTTGCTCTGAACAGGCTTGATGCCGTTGCATCAAGTCCGCAGATAAATATAACAGTAAGCACCTGGACAAAAATACTTGAAAGGCTTCTTAATGACCAGTCAGTACCTTTTTCAGGAGAACCCTTATCGGGAATACAGGTTATGGGAATACTTGAATCAAGAGCTCTTGATTTTAAAAACATAATTATGCTGTCGGTGAACGAGGGTGTGCTTCCATCAGTAACAACATCCTCATCATTTATACCATTCAGCCTGAGGGAAGCATTCGGACTGCCATCTCTGAATCACCAGGAATCTATCTTTGCGTACCACTTTTTCAGGCTTCTTCACAGAGCGGAAAATGTCACTTTCATATATAATTCCAATTCAGATGGAATGAGAAGCGGTGAAATAAGCCGTTTTCTGCTGCAGATGAAATACGTCAGCGGTGAGAAACCTGAAATGCTGAATCTGACCTTCAGGATCAAAAACCAGAATCCTGTAAGTGAGTCTGTTGAAAGAAAAGCTGAGCACAATAAAAGACTGATTGAAAGATTTTCCGGACAGGTTAAAGGAAGGGACAGATATATTTCACCATCCGCTATAAACACCTGGCTGAATTGCCGGATGAAATTTTATTACAGATATGTATGCGGACTTGAGGAAAAGAAAAAAATCCAGGAAGAAATTGATCCGGCAATGCTTGGTACTATTCTGCATGCCGCGATAAAAACCCTGTATGAAAAATTCCGTGGTAAAGTTCTTAATGGCGCTGAAATAGATAGTCTTTTAAATAACAGGAATGATCTGGCAAATCTTATAAGGAGCTCTATCAGGGAAAATACCGGCGGAGATAATAATCCGGTTTCTGCCGGTAATGAAATGATTGTCAGGGATGTGTTAATTGTATTTCTTTCAAGGGTATTGTTGATAGACCGGGATTTCGCTCCGCTGACAATTTTAGCTTTCGAAGAACCTTTCGGATTCCCGGTTAATATTAAAACATCTGAAGGAAATATCATTCTGAAAGCAGGAGGGAATATTGACAGGGTTGATATAAAGAACGGGGTTACAAGGATAATTGATTATAAAACCGGAAATGTTGCTGATTCAATAAGTTCCATTGAGCAGCTTTTCGCTGATGACCGGGATAAGGATCCTGACGGGTGGCTTCAGACCTTGCTCTATTGCGAATCTTACCTTTCAGTAAGTCCGGGGATCAGGTTATTTCCCGCTATTTATAAGCTCAGGAAAAATCCCGGTAAGGACTTGTCGGAGAAGCTTCTTATAAAACCTGATTTTATCGTCGGTGATTATCATGTAATAAGAGACGAATTCCTTGAACTACTGAACAGTACGCTGGGAAAAATTTTCAGCAGCGAAGAACCGTTCCTGATGACTGGTAAAGCCTGGGGTAAATGCAACTTTTGCCCTTACAGGGATTTATGCCAGAGGTGAACCGGCTATTTAAGTGTATGGACATAAGCTGCCGGTGAATCAAGAACATGTATCCTGTCAGTCGTATCATCATTGATTGTGCTTATCTCAAGAAGCATGTCAACAACTCTGTCGGTTATTTCTGCAGGTACATTTACAACACTTCTTATCATTGCTGAGGTAACTTCTTCCTCAATTTTGCCGGTAATGGGAACAACTCTGGCCGATACGGCAGATGTTGCTCCTACTTTCAGACATGCTTCTCTCAACTCGTCTATCCGGTCTTCATCAGAAATTATCGAGATCTCACAATTATCCTGAGGGAGTAACGATTTTCTGATCTTCTTTTCCTGATGTTCTTCATCAAGCCTTTTTCTCCAGCCTGTTCCCGATTTAAGCTGGTCTATTGCAGCAATTATCTGTTCTATTGTAGCTGCATATTTCTGTTTCCCTATCTTTAAGTAGGTGTCGGGAAGTCCCATTGATACAGGTGTCTGATAAATGAAACCCCGCCCGGGCAGATCGAGCCGGGATTGCTCGATCAGTATTCTTATTATGCTTTCTGAGTCCTGTTCGGGCATTACAAGATGAACTATTTCTTTTTCAGGGGAAATCGTTATTCGGATGAGCCCAAGCTGGTCCCTCATGTAATTCCCTGTTCCGAAAGTGACTAAGGGGACACATATCCCGAGATCAAGCGCTGCTTTTGCAAGGGCTTCACCGCTTCCCGGCTCAGACAAAACACATACCACACAGGAAAGTTTATGAAGGAGAATGTCGCTGTAATCCCTGCAGTTTGTTCCTGCCAGGAAATCAAGATTTGGTTCGGGCTGTTCCTTACTGAATTCCATAAGATCCTGTGAGAATATTGTGCCTCGTCCCGGGATGTGAAGTTCAGCGGTTTCAATTACATTATTTATTACGCTTTTTGAATTCTCCCTGGGTACTGTAAACCGGAAAATATCAACTGGGGTATTACGGAGGGAGACCATTTCACCGGGTAACCTGAATGGTCTTGGTTTTAATACTTCACGAACAGATCTGCCATTCTCAACATAAACTATTACCCCAAGATCATGAAGGAACTTGGTGATCTTTTCACTCAGAAGTTCATTGACTATACATGTTATCCTGCTTACCCTGTGGGGAGAATAGGTCCCCTTCGACATCTGGCTTCTCCATACAGTTCTGGAAGGGGAGAAGATTTTACCTTTTGGAGGGATCTCTTTATTCATTATCAGGTTGTTTCCGGGTTGCCAGAATGGATCTTCTTTGTTTTGCCAGTATGAAAAGGCCGTAAATCAGGACAGTCATTATCGGAAATACGGAGGCAAGAGCCAGTACTCCAAATCCGTCTGGTATGTTCAGTTCTCCGCTTATGCTAAGACCGATTGCAAGGACAAGAGGAACAGTGACAGGTCCGGTTGTCACACCACCGCTGTCCCATGCAATTTCGGTAAGCTCTTCATCACTTAAAAGAGTAAAAGCTAAGAGCAGGATATATGAGGGTACAATAAGCCATACCAGGGGAAGATCGAATAGTATTCTGCAAAGACCTGCCAGAATCCCGAATCCGACGCCAATTGATACTAACTGGATAAGCTGTGTTCGTTTTATTGTCCCGACTGTTATCCCTTCCACAGTCATGCCCATTGCATTAAGTGCCGGCTCGGCAAGAGTAGCGCCATAACCCAGCCCAAAAGCAAAGGCAAGGACCAGAATGATCCCCAGTACAGATAGACTGCTTCCGAACAATGGGGGTCTTGTTATTATGTGCTCATATCTTCCGCTGGCCTCATCGAAATGTTCCTCGCGGAATTCAACGGGCCTTATCCTTCCATTTTCGGAATAATTGAAATATGTCTTTTTATCGCCTTCGGAAGTTATTGTACTGTAAAGGAGATTTTTATCAAAATTATTAATTACTATCCGGTCTATAAATTCCTCCTTGCTTGAAAAAGCCACCGGAAGCCTTTCACCTACCTCTCCTCCGAGTTTGGCAAGACCCAGTTTTATTCCGGTAGTCAGCATTATCATACCAAAAAGGGTAAAAACAATACCGAGTACCACTTCATCTTTATATCTGAGCTTTTCTCTTAGAAACCCTGTAAGAACAATAATCAGAAGCAATGATAGTGGTATGACTGCCCTGACGCCGGCAATTGCCTCCCTTGTAAATATCCCTCTGAGGTCAGAATTATTATTGTTGTCATCAACTGTCATCTGCATACCGGCCAGCATACTCCTTTCTGAAACGGATGCACTATTCAGGATCCATTTGCCCGGAGGTATGTCACCCAGTAATGAATCCCTCAAAGCCGGGTTATCCCGGATTGAAATTATAGCAGTTTCATACGCTTCCTTGCTGTTGAAATAAGCAAGTCGCCCATTTTCTGTGCCATGAGTAAAGGCATGCAGACGCAACTGATTCTCATTTTCAAAAAGAGTGAGTGACTTATTACGTTCCGGCAGTGAGAAAAATTCTGTTTCCGATGAAGGGGATGGTGCTTTGAAACTCAGGATGTAGCCTAAAATATAGACGGCCAGAACAGGCAGAGCTGATGCAAGGAGGACGATCCCGAATCCGCTGCTGCTTCCTTTTCCTTTTCCGGCGGCCCTTGAAACACCTATACCAAGGGCCAGAACAAGCGGTACGGTGACGGCTCCTGTGGTAATAGCCCCGCAATCCCATGCCAGTCCTATGATCCTGTTAAGGTTTGTATCAAACGAAAACAAAACTGTCAGGACCAGGAGAACAGGTATTATTATAAGAATAAATGGTTTGATTGACAGATTAAAGTAGAATCTGAACATTCCCATCGCAACAGCTACTCCGACACCTATACCAACCGAGAGTATGAGCCACTCGGCATAATGATGGAGCAGCATATAGAGAAGTGGTGATTCCCAGGCGGTTACCGATGCGCCGGCTATCCTGAGAGCGCTAATGGCAGGTTCTGCAAACGTGGCAACAATGCCAAGTATCAGGCCAAATACTGATATAACAAGAATTCCCGTCCGGGCAGGTAATTTTACCCCCACACGTTCACCCAGGGGCATGAATCCCAGGACCAGCCCTTCGAGGAAGAATACAAGTCCAAAAATGACAAGCCCTATTCCTCCCGCAGTAAGCAGAGCATTACTGATAGGTACTCTCAGAATGAAAACCTGAAAGACGACAAGGTAAATAATAATGAAGGCAACCGACCTGATCCGGGCAACAATCCTGCTTCGTGCATACCCCGACAGCATAACCAAAGCATCCCTCAGAGGCACCTTCTTATGCTTCATATAAATGATATATTAAAGGCGCTCCTCTGTTTCTAAATTAAGAGCAGCCATTTTTATAGCCGTTACAGCAGCTTCAACCCCTTTGTTGCCATACTTCCCTCCGGACCTGTCGACAGCCTGCTGGTGTGTTTCAGTTGTAAGAACCCCGAAAATAAACGGGATATCATATTCAAGATTAAGCTCTGTGATACCCTGTGTAACTCCCTGGCAAATATAGGTGAAGTGGGGTGTCTCTCCCTGTATTACACAGCCGAGACAAATGACTGCATCGGATTCAGAAGTTTCTGCGAGCAGCCTTGCTCCGAAGGTCAGTTCAAATGTACCAGGGACATGACTTATAATAAGGTTCTTTTCCTTTACTCCGGATTTTTTCAGGGTTTTCAGGGCGCCTTCAAGAAGCGCATGAGTAATATCACTGTTCCAGTCTGCAACAACAATTCCGATCTTCATCTTCCCTGCATCAGGAATATTTCCGGGATCGTATGCAGACAGGTTGGTTGTTGACATATTACTTTGAAATCAGAAGATTAACCCGGGCAATATATTTTTCAATAGTGGTTCCTTCAGTGCTTTCCGGATACTCATTTTGTATCCTTTCATAGGTCTCAAGAGCTTTGGCATGATCTCCGTTCAGTTCATATAACTCACCGGCTTTCATCAGGAACAGCGGAGTATTGAAGGAATTATCTGCAAATTTTGCTGCTTCAAGATATAAGGATATCCCTTTTTCAACTTCACCCTTTTCAACATAAGCATCACCGGTTGCACCGATAGCAAGGGCCCCGAGAATTTTATCCTTTTTCCTGTATTTATTCAGCATCTCTATTGCTTCGTCAAACTGACCCAGATGAAGGTGACAGATCCCTGCGCTGTAACGGGCAAGATTCCCGGTAGGAGTCATTTTGTAATCACCTGCAATATCAAGAAAGCCCAGATAATTACCGTCGCCGTTAAGTGCCAGATAGAGAGAATCCATTTCGAGATATCTTTCCGCCTGGTATATCTGTGATTGTGCTTCAGCGTTCCTTTTGTTAAGATACATCCTTCCAAGCCAGAAAAGTGCCACCAGCGCTACAATAACTCCTAAAATAATACTAAGCGTTTTGTAATTTTCTTCAAGAAATTGTTCAGTTTTGGTAAGTGTCTGCTCGACATTTTTCATCCTTTCAGGATCATCTTTCGTTTTTTTGGCCATATCAGATTAAAAATTAGCTTCAAATTTTTCCACCGCAAAAGTAATTTATTTCAAATAATTTTGAAACAATTACTTAAAATAAACTAAACCTGCTGTTTAATATACGATAGAATTGATTTATAGGTTGATGATTGTTTTTGCAGAAATAGCAATTCTTTTATTAATTTTGTTTCATGATAACCTGACCCTTAACTATCATACCATCAAACCGCAAAACCGCAAAACCGCAAAACCGTAATACCGTAAAACCATCGAACCATCGAACCACAATGTACCTAAAGAACCTTACCCTTACCAATTTCAAGAACTACGAACAAACCGACCTGGAATTTTCACCAAGGATAAATTGTTTTGTCGGCAACAATGGAGTGGGAAAAACAAATATTCTTGATGCCATTCATTACCTGTCACTTACAAAAAGCTTTTTTAATGCAATCGACAGTATAAGCATACGGCATGGTGAAGATTATTTCATTATTAACGGAATATTTGCAGGCCGGGAGGAAGAAGACCAGATCTTCTGTGCATTTCAGCGGCAGAAGCAAAAAGTGATGAAGAAGAATGGAAAGGAGTACCAGAAACTTTCCGACCATATTGGCAAGTTCCCGGTTGTGATGATATCTCCCGCCGACAGTGCATTGATCCTGGAAGGCAGTGAGGAGAGACGCAGATTCCTTAATAAGATTATCAGCCAATATGATCCTGAATACCTTGACTCAGTACTTAAGTATAACAAGGCGCTTCAGCAGCGGAACAGACTGCTCAAGGAATTCAGGGAATCAGACAAGTTTGATAAGGACGCCCTGCTTATATGGAATACCCAACTTGTTAAATACGGGGAGTATGTTTACAGGGAAAGAAAAAATCTTGTAAGTGAGCTGATCCCTGTTTTCCAGGAATACTATTCAATGATCTCGTCGGGTAAGGAGTCTGTAAGATTATCATACAGGTCTCATCTGTCGGAAGGTGATTTTGCTGAAGCCCTGGTTAGTTCAGAATCGAAGGACCGGTTCCTTGAATATACAACAACCGGGATACATAAAGATGATCTTATTCTTGAAATGGACGGATATGCTGTCAAATCCATTGGTTCGCAGGGGCAGCAGAAATCTTACCTTGTGGCTCTTAAGCTGGCCAAATTTGACTATATCAGACGAAAGTCCGGAATTTCCCCGGTACTGTTGCTTGATGATATTTTTGATAAGTTTGATGCCGAACGGGTCGAACAGATAATCAGACTTGTTGGGAACAGCAGGTTTGGCCAGATATTCATAACAGATACTCACCAGAGCAGGTTGAAGGAGATTTTGTCATCGCATGATACTGATTACAAGCTTTTTATGATAAGCAATAACAGAATTGAGGAGGTTTTTCACAACGGCATAAAGCTCAATGAGACGAAGTAAGACCATATCGCTTGCCGAGGCAATTCAGGATTATGTCAGGGAGATGAAGCTTGAAAAGGGACTGAATGAAACTGCCCTCATCAGTTCCTGGGAAGAGATCGTCGGCAAAGCAATTGCATCAAGAACATCAAAGATCTATATAAAAGACCAGATACTGTATGTTCATCTGAAATCATCAGTAGTCAGGAATGAACTGCTTATGCTCCGTCAGGCTCTGAAAGAAAAGCTTAATGCAAAATCAGGTACAGAGGTGATAAAGGATATTGTTCTGCGATAAGATCTGTATAAATACATTGTTTGTCAATAGATTACAATAACAATTCATTAATTTGATGAGAACAAGAAAGAATATCAGATTAAAGAATTGGGATTATAGTTCAGGGGGAAATTATTTTGTGACCATCTGTTGTCATGAAAGAATATCCTATTTTGGGAAAATTGAAAATAATGCAATAAATCTTTCGGAAATCGGATCTGTCGCATCTAAATTTTGGATAGAAATTCCAAAACATTTTCCCCATGTAAAATTGGATGAATTTATCATCATGCCAAACCATTTGCATGGGATTATAATTTTGGATTATTCCCTGGTAGGGACATGCCATGGCATGTCCCTACCCATGCCACATGATGTAACAGGGCATCATAAAAATGAATTTTCAAAACCATTGAAAAATTCGATATCAATTATCATAAACCAATTCAAATCATCGGTTAAACGATGGTGTAATAATAATGGACATGTTAATTTTGTATGGCAATCCCGATTTTATGACCACATAATTAATGATCAGGCATCGATGGAAAATGTTAGGGCATATATAAAAAACAATCCATTGAATTGGTCGGGGGATGATTTGTTCATTTAACAAAAATGATACCTTTCGGAATTCCCGTAGGGACATGCCATGGCATGTCCCTACGTATGCATCCCCAATGGACCCGTAGGGCCACGCCATGGCGTGGCCCTACACACACCATGGCATGGCCCTACACCCCCAATGACAAAATAATATTATCCGATTTCGTAATTATTCCCGCGGATGCGGATTGTTTTCCGGAAATTTTTTGATGATGTGAACCTGTAATCATTACCGTCATGATTCAGAACAACATTCCTGTTATCTATTGTAATTGATAATTCTGCCCGGGGTTGTTTTTTTATTATAAAATCAGCCAGCAGGAATGCCTTCTCAATTCCGTCACCACGGCAGAAATTCCAGACTTCGTCAGGCAGAGCCAGTCTCTGACCCTCATAAATTGATTCATCTGGCAATTTTTCAAGAATGACAGATACTTCTTTTATATCCTTGCCATTCAGATCATCAAAACAAACCGGGTTCCTTTCGATTGCAGCTTTAATAAATGGCAGCCAGTCAGTCATATCCATTTGTCTGAAGACATAAAGTGTCAGAAGGGCCAGCTCTGATTTACCGGCAAGCCTGTGAATTTTTGTTACTATTTTTTCACGTGTATCTTCAATTGTTATTTCAGGTGCAATTACGGGCAGATAGTTTTTCGAGATTTCAGGCAACCTCGGTTCTGTGGCAATAAACATGGACAGGTCCCTGAATAAATCATTTATTGTTTCCTGTTGAATATCAGAATTCAGACCTGAAAAGAGTTCCTCAACCTCCTTAAGGTTCTTTCCGGCTTTTTCTTTAATGATCTCCTCTGCTCTGTTAAGGAATATCTTACCCTGAAACGGACTGAGATGGAATTCATCTCCTTCAATCTCCTTTATAAGAAGATCTCTTGTTTCTGCAGAAACACTGTATTTACTAGTGTGTTCGTATTCAAACATTTTTTCAAGAGTGATATAACGTTTTATCCCCGAACACTCGCATTCAACCTGGAAAAGTGATTTGTATTTTGATTTGAAACGGAGGAAATTAATAAATACAGCCGGTGTAAGATCAGTACGAAGGAATTCCCTGAGCTTTTTCGAAAAATGCTCATAAGACTTCCTGTCGATTGTTGCATGGGGCTCAATTGTATGAATATACCCTGAAATGTGACTGACAATTGTTACCTTCTCATTTTCAATGGCTCTCCTTGCTTTTTCGGAAAGGGAAGTCCCGTTAAACCACATGTTTTTTGTTACTATTCTGCGGTTATTCGTAATAATGCCTTCTTTTTCCGGGATGAAACTCTGCGAATGAAGAGGTGTGGCAATGAGGAAAATTTTCTCTAGAGGGACTCTTGCAATAATAAAAATTGCAGCAGCATACAAGGCGGATAATGAAACGCATTCTCCCGCACCTGTTGTAAAATTATCTTTAAATCTGAAAGCCGTCATAGCTTCAACGGTCTCGGTCTTCCAGTATGGGATCACATCAGTATTGAATTTGTCAAGCCCGAAGTGTTTTCTTATATCAATATCGAAATAATATTTATCCCCCTCGTATCCGAAAAGTGCATTTGACTGCTTCAGCATTTCCATATCGAAGAAATCCCTGAATCTTTCAATCTCACGGCTTTTAGTAGTCAGGCCCCAGGTAGCAAGATCGAGGTTGAAAACATAATTCTGGATTATGAACTGCTTGATCCTGTTTATTTTATAATTGAAGCTCTTTTTGTCTATATCATTGAACCATGGGTCTTTTCTCCATTCCCAGATAATGGGCGACATTATATTTGCAAGGACAAGCGGATAGAAGAGATCAGGAAAAATGAAGATCTCCATATCAGAGAGAGTATAAGCTGAGGAGTACTTTTCAAGGGTCTTTTTGTCGGAAAAGTCAACAGCTTCAGGAGTATTCATAATCCGGGGGGAATCAGTATTTTCAGAATCTTTCAATATTTGAGAAGAAGAAATCAGCTTCTCTTTGGGCATTTTCATCACTGTCGGAACCGTGAACGGCATTCATCGTAACTGAAACAGCATATAGCTTCCGTATTGTTCCCGGTTCTGCTTTTTCCGGATCGGTATTGCCGATGAGCTTCCTGAATTCCTCCACGGCATTTTCGCGTTTGAGTATCAATACAATGACTGGTCCCGATGTCATGAACTCCACCAGGCTCTCGAAAAATGGTTTCTCTTTATGAATCTCATAAAATTCTTCAGCCTGAGGTATTGTAAGCATGATCATCTTCATTGCTGATATCTCAAATCCGGCTTCATTTATCATTGCCAGGACCGGTCCAGACTTGCCTGTCCTTACTGCATTGGGTTTAATTATCGCAAACGTTAAATCACCATTCATATATACCTGTTTTGTAATTATACATCCGGGACCTCTCTTCAGGAATATTGCTTATCTTTACGCCCTTAAAATAAGAGCAGCAAAGATGCCTGATTTATCCAAATATACAAAAAGATTATCTGAACATTTTTTCAACTCAGATAATATCTTGCTGATCAGTCATATCAATCCTGACGGTGATGCAATCGGCTCACAGCTGGCACTTTATTATTATCTGATCTCCAACGGAAAGAAGGTATCAATGATCTCACCCAATAATCTCCAGGAGTTTCTCAAATGGATGGAGGGATCGGAACTTATAAATGTTTTTATCAGGCAGAGGGATAAATGCAGAAAGCTTATTGAGAAAGCCGGACTTATTGTAATGCTCGATTTTAATCAGCCCGACAGGCTGGGAGAAATGGAGGAACTTGTAACCGGCTCCGGAGCGACAAAGATAATTATTGACCATCACCTCAATCCGAAAGGTTTTGCGGATCTTGAGATCTCAGATCCGACATTCTGTTCAACGGCAGAACTTGTTCATGAATTAATTACGGGAATAAACAAAAAACCTTTTTGCACCAGGCCCTATTGTGAGGCAATCTATGTGGGAATTATTACAGATACAGGTAACTTTGAACACGGACCATATACGAGCCGGACTTTCAGGATCGTTGCGGAAATGCTCGATACCGGAATTGAAAAAGACAGGATACGGAATCTTGTATATAATAATTTTTCCGAAAACAGGTTAAGGCTTCAGGGGTTCGCTCTAAACGAAAGAATGGTTGTACTTCCTGAATATCAGACAGCTTATATCTGGCTTACAAGGGCCGATCTTACCGCTTATAAATATGTGAAGGGCGATACTGAGGGATTCGTCAATCTGCCTCTTTCAATAAAAGGGATAATTTTTTCAGCATTCTTCGTTGAAAAGGATGGATTTGTTAAGCTGTCGTTCCGTTCAATCGGTAATTTTCCCTCAAATACATTTGCATCAGAGTATTTTTCAGGAGGCGGACACATGAATGCATCAGGTGGCGAATACAGGGATTCACTGGAAAATTCAATAGCTTACTTCCTGAAAATCCTTAAAGAAAATTTCAAAAACCTGAACGGGAAGAAATAAAAAATGATAATAAGAGTTTTAATAAGTGCGTTATTACTGACATCAGTTTTTTCCTGCAGGCAGGTTCCTGAACAAAAAAACCTGCATGAACCTGGCAAAAAGGAGATGGCCGACCTGAACAGATATCTTGTTCAGAAAGACCGTGAGAGAATAGAAAATTATATTGAAAGAAGAGATCTGAAAATGACGGAATCACAAACAGGGCTGTGGTACCAGATCAGATCAGAGGGTAGCGGAAACTATCTCACAGATAGTGAAAGAATTGTGATGGAATATAACTGTTCGCTTCTTGACGGGACAATATGTTATTCTTCCGGGGAAAGCGGACCAAAAGAGGTTGTTATCGGGAAAAGCGAAATGGCAGCCGGACTCAATGAGGGATTGAAAATGCTGAAACCCGGAGGAGAAGCGGTTTTTATAATACCACCTTTCCTGGCTTATGGTCTGAAAGGAGACGGTAATAAAATACCTGCAAGGTCCATAATTGTATATGAAATAAAGATAATGAACAAAAAATAACGGAAAAATGATAAAAATGAATAATTTAATAAGAGGCTTTTTATTTACGGGATTGATAATGATATTGCTATCTTCCTGCGATCTCACTAAAAAGTATGAAAAAGAAGAAAGGGAAAAGATCCAGAATTTTCTGAGCCAGCATCCTGAGTTTACTTTCGAATTGAAAACAAGCGGACTATATTACATGGATGTTATTGATGGGGCAGGAACAAAGCCTATGGTAAGTGATACAGTATATGTCTTTTATACAGGTTATTATCTGGATGGCAGCAAATTTACAACAAATGTAGGGGGTGATGTCTATGCTTTTCCTGCCGGTGAAGGATATGTTATTCCCGGCTTTGATGAGGGTGTTATGCTGATGAATGAAGGAGGAACTGCGAAGATGCTGATGCCATCATATATAGCATACGGTAATTCAGGCTATTATATGCCGGCATACACACCGCTGTTTTTTGAAGTGCAGCTGGATAGTATCGTACCGGGCCCGGGTAAGTAGCAATTCTATTGCAATACATACACAACAAGCCTGTCATCGAGATCAGGTTTGTCAGCCTTCCACTCTGATATTTTCATTGTTCTTACAGATTCTGCAGGAAGGCTGATATCTGCGGCTATACAGAGGAGAGTGTCGTTGCTGCATACAGAGAGTATTGTCTCCAGCATCCTGGAGTTCCTGTAGGGTGTTTCCATGAAGATCTGGGCATAACCTTCATGAGCCTTTTTTTCAATTTCTTTTATCCGTGAGGCTCTTTCGTTGGGTTTCACAGGCAGGTAACCGTGAAATGTAAAATTCTGGCCGTTAAGTCCTGAAGCTATTAATGCAAGAATTATTGATGAGGGACCCGAAAGGGGTACTACGCTGATCTTTCTCCTGTGAGCAAGCGCGACAAGTAAGGATCCCGGATCGGCAATACCGGGAAGACCTGCTTCGCTCATCAAACCCATATCTGAGCCATTGATTAATGGTTCAAGGAACTGACTTATACTATCTTCGGGAGTGTGTTCATTAAGTTCAAAGAAACCGGATTCATCAATCGGGAAACTTTTATCAATAAGCCTCAGAAATCTCCGTGCACTTCTGACATCCTCAACAATAAAGTACCTTAACTGCCTGGTTATGCTGATAACCTTTTCGGGTATCACAGCTGAATAATCATTTCCTCCAAGCGTTACCGGAATAAGATATAACCGTCCTTTCACAAATCAGATGTTTATCAGTTATTATAAAATACGAAGATACTATGCTCCCGGAAAAAATAGCATTTCATGTTTGGTGTTATTGATTTTTAATATAGGTTTGTCTGTAAATTGATCAATAGTGAAAATCACTTTTTTAGGTACGGGAACATCTCAGGGTGTTCCTGTGATTGCCTGCGATTGCAGAACATGTCTATCTGAAGATCAGCACGATAAACGTCTCAGGACATCCGTTCTGATTGAAATTGAAGGAAGCGTACTGCTTATTGATGCCGGTCCTGATTTTCGCCAGCAGATGCTCAGGGAAAATGTTAAAAAACTTGATGCGATCATCCTTACCCATGAACATAAGGATCATATTGCAGGGATGGACGATGTCAGGGCATTTAATTATAAGAGCCAGGACGCTATCGATATTTATGCCGAAGAACGTGTACAGAAGGCAATAAAAAGCGAGTTCTCCTATGTTTTTGCCGAATACCAGTACCCGGGAATACCCAAAATGAGATTAAATACAATAACAGATTATGGATTCAGGATCAAAGGGATTGAAATAATACCGGTAAGGGTACGCCATCTGCATCTGGAGATTTACGGGTTCAGGATCGGGAATTTTGCTTATATAACAGATGCAAATTATATTCCGCAGGAGAGCCGGGAAAAGCTTTTTGGAGTTAAATATCTTGTAATAAATGCCCTCAGGAAAGAAAAGCATATTTCACATTTCAGTCTGAGGGAAGCTATCGATTTTATAAGGGAAGTATCACCACGGAAGGCATTTATTACTCATATCAGCCATCAGATGGGACTGCACAACGAGGTTAACAGAGAACTCCCTCCGGGAATCTGCCTGGCTTACGATGGTCTGAGCTTTGTTTGTGATGAATGATCCTAAAATTTCCTCTTCTTGTAGCTTTTGGTAAGCTTCTTCTGATAACCCGAAGAGAAATAATAACGGTTCCGCCCAAGCTGGGAAGTATTTACCTTTGATGCTTCATTCCTTTTCTTATAATAAGGATTCTGCCTCGAAGGGACACAACTTGCAAGTAATGCAATGAACATGAACATTGCAAAATACTTTAATATTCTGACTATCGAACGCATCCTTTTATCTGAATCAGAAAAGATTGCTAAAAATACAACTATTTATACAACAAACCAAATACATAGATCAGCAAGTTGGCTTTTGGTACTTTTTCTGACAGAAAACAATTTTTTTATTAACGCTATGTTATATAATTCAAGTATATTAATGGTGAAATTTTTTATCTGACAGTTAGCTGTTTATAAATATTATTATTGATCTTCTGCTTTATATGTTTAATAATACATTATTACGATTTAGGAATATACGGAAAATCCTAAGGAATTGTTTCATCTTTCTGCTGTTAACTTCAAATCAGGCTTTTACCCAGGAGATAGAACAGATTGGTATTGAAGCGACCCGTGGTCTGATTACCGGCAGAATATATATGTCGGACAGTACAGTAATTAACCTGGCTTCTCCCAGACCACTTTTCAGTTTTCTCCTGAATGGCAAGTACTGTACTTCTGCTGATTATGATGCGATAAAAAATGACTCTGTTTTCTCTCAGACTGTCAACGGTAAGCTGAAGATCACCTTCAGGCTTCCCGAAACAGGTAATCCCGACTGGGTATGCGGCATAGTTTTTAAAAACACCGGTTCCGACACTTTAACTGTCAGCAACGTTGTTCCATATGGCGAAGATAAAGCTTCAGTATATATTACGGGTTACGGACCAGCAGATCTGGCCAGAGCCTGCCTCTTCCGACCAGGGTACAGACCTGTAAGGGTAATTCTCCCGGATAACGCCTGGGAACTTGGATATTCATCATTTTCTGCCGGTGATGCTCAATCAGTGTGTGGACTGACACGCAGAACAAAAATTGACGGAGCGGTCAGAAAACGGTATGAGACCTTATTGCCTCCGGGTTCATCTGTTACCTATTCTATGTACACCTCGCTGTTTGAAGGAACCTGGCAGGAGGGTATACGTAAAATCTTCAGGGATAAATATTTATTTGATCTTGAGAAATTCGATAATAAATTATATGATCGAAGTGACCTCGCCTGGATCAGGGAAAGCTATCTCATAATTCTTCAGATGGCATGGGACAGGGAATTTTATGACAGGTTAACGGGTAAATACACTTATCCCGAGCTCCTTAAAAAAGGTATTGAGGATTTCGGAAAAATTGATGTTTACGGGATCTGGCCGACATGGCCGCGACTGGGTCTCGACAAACGAAATCAGTGGGATATGTACAGGGATCTGCCAGGAGGTCTTACACAGCTTGGTAATTTTGTTAAGTTATCGCGTTCCTATGGTACCCGATTCTTTATCGCTTATAATCCCTGGGATAACAGTACAAGGAAAGAAGATCATTACAGGGGTATGGCAGCGCTCATCAAAGAAACAGATGCTGATGGTGTCGTCCTTGATACAAGGGGCAGCTCGAGCTACGGGCTTCAGGCGGCAGCCGACAGTGTCAGGAAAGGCGTTGTGATGTTTTCGGAGGGAATGGCTGTCGTAAAGGATATGCCCGGGATAATATCCGGGCGGGTACATAATGCAATATTTTTCAGTCCCGAACTGAATCTTAATAAGCTTATTAAACCCGATTTTGCTATTTTCAGGGTTTGCGACGTGGGAGAGGATCTGATCCATCGCGAAACAGCCATTTCATTTTTTAACGGCTACGGAACAGAACTCAATATGTTCCGCCCCGGAGGCAGAAACGATGATTTCAGATCCGACATGGAGTACCTTGCCCGGACTACTTTTATTTTAAGACAGAATAATGATGTGTTTCTCGATAAAAACTGGACCCCTCTGATAGAAACATCAGCAGATAATATTTTTGTCAACAGATGGCGGGCTGGCGATAAAACAATTTATACTGTTCTTAATCTTCGGCAGGAAGGTTATTCAGGAAGGCTTTTCCAGGTATCGGCAGGGGAGGGAAAACACTATGTTTCATTATGGAACCACGAGAATATTACTCCGGAACCGGTGAACGGAAAGATCATGATCTCAGTAAGGGCAGATGGATGGCCTTCAACCTGGACAGGGACAAGGAAGGAAGGATCGCTTGATTGCATTGCTGAATTTCCCGATATTCTCAGATCAGAGCTGTTTAATGGTGATTCAATAAGGATAAAAGCTCCCGGGACAGGAAAAATAACAGTGTGGAAAGGTAATCCTTCGTATAAAACAGAAAAGAAAGATATTATAATTACAAGTGATACAGTAATAAGTGTCAAAAATCTGTTCGGTTATTATGAGGGTAAGCTTGTTATCCAGCTGACCCGCAACGACAGGCTTGCTGATGAGAACATAGTCGATATAAAAGGAGGGAGGCCATGGCTGATAAGCAGGACTGCAAGGTCGGTTGCTGCCTCAGAGGTACCGACTGATATGGTTCTTGTTCCCGGTAGAAATTTCTCATTTGAGGTTACAGGCACCGATAATTTTATACCCTATCCCGACATCAGTAATAAGAATGTCTATATCGATAGTTTTCTCATTGACAAATACCCTGTCACGAATGCTCAGTATTACGAGTTCATAATCAGGTCGGGATACCGGCCTGCCGATACAACAAGATATCTCAGGCACTGGTTATCAGGCATGTATAAGCAGGGTCAGGATAAATATCCGGTTGTATACATAAGTTATGAAGATGCATCAGCTTATGCACGGTGGGCTCAAAAGAGGCTTCCGTCTGAAGCTGAATGGCAGCTGGCCGCCCAGGGTACCGATAAGCGGAAATGGCCGTGGGGTAATGAGTTCCATGCAACTAACTGCAATAATGCCTTTGACAGGCCCACTCCTGTTGATGCATTTGGGAAGGGACAAAGCCCTTATGGCGCAATGGACATGGTCGGTAATGTCTGGCAGATGACAAATGATATGTATTTTAACGGTACGAACTACTTCATAGTTATCAGAGGCGGAAGTTTTTACCGTCCTGAATCAGGTTCGTGGTATATTGAGGGAGGACCTCAGCCCCTCGACAGAACTCAGATAATGCTTCTTGTATCACCGGGTTTTGACCGGAGTGAAACAGTCGGGTTCCGCTGCGTCAAGGATATTGATCAAAAGAATTTCAAATAAGGAAATTATAAAAAGAAAAACGTATTAAAAAACGTATTTTAATACGTTTTTTAATACGTTTTTTTAGTACTTAGCAGTTAGTACTGAAGACGACCTGCGCCGTTACCTATCTCAGGCTGATAGAAATCGGGTACCAGTCCTGTATTATTAGTATATACTTTCGCAAGTCTGATTTTAAATTCATCTGCTTCTTCAGATTTAACTACAGATACAGTACAGCCGCCGAAACCAGCACCTGTCATTCTTGTTCCGATAACCCCGGGCAGTTTCCTTCCTTCATGAACAAGTGTATCGAGTTCTGAACCCGTAACTTCATAATCATCTTTAAGGGAGTCGTGGGACTGATTCATAAGCTCCCCGAATCTTTCAAGGTTATTTTCTTTCAGCACTTTTACAGCCTCAAGCACCCGTCCGTTCTCGGTTATTATATGTAAGGCCCTTCTTCTTACAACCGGATCTGATAGATATTTATCAAGTAAATGTATATCAGAGGTTCCCAGTTCACTCAGGTTCCTTATTGGTTTGTAAGCCTGAAGAAGTTCGACGGCTTTATCACATTCCGCCCTTCGTTCATTGTATTTTGAATCGGTAAGTCCCCGTCGTTTATTTGTATTCGTTATGATCAGGGAACAATCTTTAAGAACCAGAGGAACATTTTCATATTCAAGAGTATCGCAATTCAGGAAGATAGCATGATCTTTCTTTCCGAAACCAACTGCAAACTGATCCATTATCCCGCAGTTCATTCCTACAAATTCATTTTCAGCTTTCTGGCTCATCTTTACCATTTCAAGTGTGGTAAAACCTGTTCCGAATAACTCATTAAGTGCAACAGCAGTCACCATTTCGATCGAAGCTGAAGAGGAGAGACCTGCTCCGTTCGGAACATCTCCGTAATAAAGTAGTTCTAGTCCGGAGATTGTTTTCCCTCTTTTGAGAAACTCATTTATTACACCAAGCGGATAATTGATCCAGGTCTTACCGCTGTTCTTAAAAAGTCCGTCAATCAGGGTCTCCTGATCATGGTCAAAATTCAAGGTGCTGAATTTTATTTTGTTACCTTCTGTCTTTCGTATCAGAAGGTAAGTACCGTAGTTAAGGGCACATGGAAATACATAACCGCCGTTATAGTCGGTATGTTCTCCGATAAGGTTGACCCTTCCGGGAGAGAAAAAAAGAACAGGCTTTTCATTCCTGTTCCCGTATTTCTCATAGAATTTGTCAGAGAAATGCTTCTTATTCATTAATTACACTTTAAGTTTCTTTTCAATTTCATTTATCTGGCTCCTGAAGTGTTTGTCGGTATCAATAAGATTATTTACAGTCTTGCATGCATGAAGAACCGTTGCGTGATCTTTTCCACCGATATGTGAGCCGATGCTTGCAAGTGATGCTTTGGTCAGGCTTTTTGAAAAATACATCGATACCTGTCGGGCCTGAACAATCTCTCTTTTTCTTGTCTTTCCCTGGATAAGATCGATCGGGATCTTGTAATATTCGCAAACGATCTTCTGAATATAATCGATCGTAATTTCTCTTCTCGACGTGCTTATCAGTTTCTCGACCATCATGCGCGCAAGTTCGAGAGTTATTTCCTTTCTGTTCAGGGTCGA
>CAZWUB010000047.1:21620-25603 GCA_964637415.1 uncultured Rikenellaceae bacterium | reverse complement strand
CCATTCTCCTCAGTTACCTTGCCAGTGAGAGAAGAGGTTGTCACCTGACCCATGAGGGTGGCTGACCCTATAATCAGGGACAACAGCATGAAAGTAAATTTTAGTTTTCGCATAGTTGAGTAAGTTATGAAAGTTATGGTTGTAGTTGTAATTTATATTTATAAGGCCCTCCGGGACGCATACCCTCAATTGAATATAATCCCTGACTATTTGTTGTGGCACCGTAAACTGGTCCGGATGGCCCATGGACGCCAACAACAGTAGCGCCTGCCATCGGCTGGTCCTGTTCATCTATTATCTTCCCGCTCATTAAAGATGTTGTTGATCCCTGCCCGTATGTAAACAATACAAGGCAGAAGAAAAACAACGATGCAAAAAAATGTTTTAAATGTCTGATCATATAATTATGGATTTAGGTTTAACATACTGATTACATGGTTTTAGAAAAAAAATACCCTATTAAGTTCCGGGCGGTTGAATTTATATCTCTTGAATGATCCGGTCAAATTAAACATAAGTAGTTGTTAACAAGTTATCATCAATGCCTGTTAATATCTTTGCTGCTTATCCATCCCATTATTTTACGGGTGGCTCCGGCATTTTCCCTTACATATTTTCCTGCTGACTGTGAGGATTTATCATAAAGCTTACCGTCCGAAATCAGTGCTTCAAGAGCTGATCTGAAATCATCATAATTACTGAAAGGTAAGGCCCCTCCCAGAGAGATCAGATCAACCGCCTCACGGAATCTTTCATGATTGGGTCCGAACAATACCGGAATTCCCCAGCAGGCCGGTTCAAGAATATTATGTATCCCCTTCCCGAAACCTCCCCCGACTGCAGCAATATAAGCATAACGGTATGCTGAGGAGAGCATGCCCATATTATCAATTATTATCACCCTTGCATCCTTTCCCTTCTCATTATACTCAGAAAACTTAACACATTTTACCCTGAAAAGTTTCATGAGCCTTTCAACATTCTCCCGGTCAATTTCATGAGGTGCAAAAATCCACTTCATCCGGTCCGGGAATTCATTAATATATCTTGAAATAATCTCCTCATCGGGCTTCCAGCTGCTCCCAGCAAGAAATAACTTTTCATCTCCCCTGAAACTATCAATCTGCGGTATAGACTTTGCAGCTTCTGCAATTTCAAGCACCCTGTCAAAGCGTGTGTCTCCGGCAACAGTGACATTTCCGATACCGATACTCTTCAGCATCTCCTCCGACTTTTGATCCTGTACAAAAAGATGGCTGAATTTCCTGAGGATCTTTCTGAAAAATCCCCCGTACCATCTGAAAAAAATCTGCTCCTCTCTGAATATGGACGAGATAAGCAAAAGAGGGATCCTATGCTTGTTTACAGCAGATATGTAATTATTCCAGAATTCATACTTCACAAAGATCACAAGCTCAGGCTTCACCAGTCTGATAAATTTTTCTGCATTGCCCGGTGTATCTGCAGGAAGATAACAAACTATATCAGCCTGCCCGTAATTCTTTCTTATCTCATATCCTGACGGAGAAAAGAAAGTCAGTATGATTTTCATACCCGGCAGCTCTTTCTTTATAGTCTCGATCACCGGTCTGCCCTGCTCAAATTCTCCCAGTGATGCACAATGCACCCAGACATACTTTTCACCCGGACTGATTTTCCCTTTGATAATTTTATAAGATTCCTGCCTCCCCCTTACAAGAAGGCGGGCCTTGCTGTTAAAGGGAGATATTATGTACGCAATTGCAGTATATACTAATATGCCAAGGTTATATAGAAGAATCATTTCATGGTTTTGGAGGGGCAAAGGTAAGAAAAAGGTGCAATGGTGCAAGGGGGGGTACGGTGTTACGGCGTTAGGGTGTTACGGCTTTACGGCGTTAGGGCGTTAGGGCGTTAGGGTGTTAGGGCGTTAGGGTGTTACGGCATTAAAGCCGTAAAAACCGCAACGCCGTAATACCGCAAAACCTATCTATTCCTTAAAACTCTGGCTCAGGTCTGTAAATTCTGATTATTTTTGTAAAATAACCCCCAGCCCCCATGGTACGACTTATAGCCCTAATTATATCGATTGTATTACAGATCATTGCAGCATCCATTGCAATGGGATTCATGAAAATGACAAAATACAGGCTTTCATGGATCCTGCTTTCAACATCCTTTGTTTTGATGGCTGTACGCAAGATAATTCAGCTTTCAGAATTACTCAGAGGTACTCCGTCATATTTCTGGCAGATGATCGATGAGTGGATGGGAGTGCTTATTTCATTCATGATAATTATAGGTGTTGTGCTTATAAGGGAAATATTCTATTCTCTTAAAAAAGCCGAAACAGACAGGTCAAGAACAGAGAAAAGGGTTCTGAATGCAATAATAAATACCGAGGAGAATGAAAGAAAAAGATTTGCAAAAGATCTTCATGACGGTCTCGGACCACTTCTATCAACAGTAAAAATGTCGTTGTCATCTCTCGCTCCAAGAATAAATGATCCTTCCGACATAGTAATACTCAACAACACAAATCACCTTGTCAATGAAGCGATCAGTACAATTAAAGATATATCAAACAACCTGAGTCCGCATATCCTGACAAATTTCGGTCTTTCAAGCGCCATAGCGGCATTCACGACAAAGATCAACCAGACAAGGGCTGTTGAAATAGTATTTAAATCGAACATGGAAAACAAGAGACTTGAGAATGACAAGGAGGTTGTCTTATACAGGGCTGTATGTGAGCTGATTAATAATGCCATCCAACATTCGGGAGCATCAAAGATTGAAATCGAATTAAACAAGCTTGATAAATTTATTACCTTGCAGTTTTATGATAATGGCAGAGGATTCGATACATCAAAGCTCAGCAAAGAAGATACAAAAGGGATGGGGCTCTCAAATATAGAAACCCGGGTAAGGACAGTTGAAGGGGTTTTTATCCTTGAAAGCACACCGGGAACAGGAACAAGCGCACTGATTAAATTGATGGAGTAACTGAATGCACCCTGCACTACGCGCCCTGCACCCTGCATCCTGGATCTTGATTGAAATTTTGGCTTAATATTTCTATGGATAAAATAAAAATAATTATCACCGATGACCATCAGCTTTTCAGGAACGGATTAAAGATCCTCCTGAATTCGTTTCCCGATTTTGAAGTTGCCGGGGAAGCCTCAAACGGAGAAGAATATCTCAAATTAATTCAATCTGTAAGTGCTGATATTGCTCTGATGGATATCAATATGCCGGAAATGGATGGCATTGAGGCAACAAGAAGAGGGCTGAAACTGGTACCGTCGATAAACATTATTGCTCTCTCAATGTATGGCGAGGAAGATTATTATTACCGGATGGTTGATGCAGGAGCGAAAGGCTTTCTCCTTAAGGACTCCGATATATCCGAAGTCAGGGAGGCCATCCTGACAGTTATGAAGGGCGGCAGTTATTTCTCACAGGAATTACTATACCATGTCATTCAGAAGTTCAAGCACCGCGAGCAGGAAAGCAAAGCGGCAAACCTCAGCAGAAGGGAAAAAGAGATTCTGGCCAAAATATGTGAAGGCCTGTCGAACCAGGAAATTGCCGATACCCTGTTCATAAGTAAAAGGACTGTCGATAAGCACAGGGCTAACCTCCTCGGAAAAACAAATTCGAAAAATACGGCAAGCCTCATACTCTTTGCAATAAAAAATAAACTCATCGAGATTTAAAATGGCTGATTTTCATAACCTTGGCCAGGCCGGAGAAGAGGAGGCTGTGAAATATCTTGCGGAGAGAGGCTATAAGATCCTCATGCGAAACTGGAAAGCCGGAAAACATGAGATAGATATAATAGCTGAAACAAATGAATTTATTGTATTTGTTGAAGTTAAAACACGGTCGGAGGATTTTCTTATCAATCCGTCAGAGGCCGTTACCCGGGAAAAACAAAGATCAATTATATTTGCTGCCGATACCTTCATAAAAAGATATGGTATTGACAAGGAAAGCCG
>CAZWUB010000047.1:15619-21520 GCA_964637415.1 uncultured Rikenellaceae bacterium | reverse complement strand
ATGAAAAAACAGATCCTGCTTTCACTTATTTCTCTGACAATAGTCCTTCCCTCATTCTCTCAAAAAAAAGGGAAAACCCCGCCCTCACCGGCAGAAGAAGGTTATAAGTTCACAACAACTATTGACCTTAATGCAACACCGGTGAAGAACCAGGCAGCAACCGGTACATGCTGGTGCTTCGCCACTACTTCATTTATTGAATCCGAATTATTGCGGATGGGAAAAGGCGAATATGATCTTTCCGAAATGTTTATTGTGAGGAAAAATTACGAGAAACGTTTAAAAGACAATTATCTTCGCAGGGGCAAGGGAAATCTTGGTCCCGGCAGCCTCTCCCACGACTTTATGAAGATCTTCGATGAATACGGCATTGTCCCTGATGAAACCTATCCGGGACTTAATTACGGTTCATCCACACATAACCATAGTGAACTGCAGGATTTCATTAATGCTGTCGCAGCAGTTCCGGTACAACGAAGAAACGAAAGCGAACAATACCGGGAAATAGCTAATTCCGTTCTTGACACTTATCTTGGAGACCTTCCTGAATCTTTTACATATAAAGGGGCAACCTGGACTCCCGGAACCTTTGCAGCTTCTCTTGGCATAAATACTTCTGATTATGTCGAAATAACATCATTCACTCATTTCCCCTTTTATACTCAGGGGATTCTTGAAGTTCCCGACAACTGGACAATGGAGCGGTTTTATAATGTTCCTCTCGATGAACTGATAGAGATAATTGATTATTCCTTCAGTCAGGGATATACTGTTAACTGGGACGGGGATGTCAGTGAAAGCGGATTCTCTCACCAAAAAGGATATGCTGTAATGCCTGCAGGGTCATCACTTGAGAGAGGACCGGCTACCGACAGGGACCGGTTTGAAAGAACTGCGGCCCAACGCCCGGGAGCCGGGTCATCATCAGAGATAGAGTCCCCCGGTCCGGAATTAAATGTAACACAGGAATTAAGACAAAGAGCTTACGAAAGGTTCTCAACAACTGACGATCATCTTATGCATCTTACCGGAATTGTAAAAGACCAGAACGGTACCAAATATTATAAGACCAAAAATTCATGGGGTACGGAACGAAATGCTTTCAGCGGATACCTGAACATGTCGGAGAGCTACGTCCGGGCTAAGACTTTGTTCATAATGGTCAATAAGAACGGGATACCGCCGGCTATCAGAACAAAACTGGGATTGTAAGTCAGAGGGTTTTACGGCTTTAAGGCTTTAAGGCATTGCGGCTTTGCGGCTTTGCGGCATTGCGGCATTGCGGTTTTGCGGCTTTAAGGCTTTAAGGATTTACGGATTTACGGATTTACAGCTTTGCAGTCGTGCAGTTTTGGTTTTAATCTCTTTGACCTTTGCTCTTTGCCTTTTGCTCTGAGCCCTGAGCTCTGTGCTCTGTGCATTGCGCTCTGAGCCCTGCTTTGCCAGCCGAAGCATTTGCGGAGGCTGGAGCCTTATTCCAACAATAGATTACAGCCTCTGATATCACTGCTGTCAAATCTGCCCAGAACCTCAAAGCTGTCATCCGGATGAAGCTTTCCAAGGTCATCCGTAGCTATGAAGGAGCACGAATTGAGATTTGCGAGGTCAATTATATTTATTCCCCCGGTTTTTCGGTAACCCTGAAGTACTGAAAGAGGATCCAGCGGATCCCTGATCATTATTTTCATCCATGGCGGGCTGAAAAAGATGCCATCGCCTTTTGAATATGCCTGGCTTAGCAGTTCAGTCATACCGTATTCGGAATGTACAGAATCAAGGTTCATTTTCTGTTTCAGGACTGTATGAAGGTCCTCCCTTATCATCTCCTTCCTCCTGCCTTTCATTCCTCCGGTTTCCATTACAATAACTCCTGAAAGATCAGGTGAATATTTCTCCGATAAATCAAGAAGTGCAAAGCTTACGCCAATTAAAAGAACCTTCCATTTTCCGGCCATGGCAGCGGTAATGTCTGACAGCAGATCATCTATATTTTCCCTGTAAAACCCGCTGAACTGACAGCAGCTTTGTTTTATGAGCCTGTCAACCATATAAATAAGGGAAGAGTTCCCTCTTTCAGTATAGGATGGCAGTAATGCGGCGATCATATATTCTGAAGGGCTGCCGTAAAACATAGTGAATGTTCGCAGAAAGCTCTCTTCATATAATCCTGCATCAGTTACATAATGCCTGCTTGTTGTCTTTCCGCTTGTCCCGCTGCTTTCAAAAATAAGGTACCGGGAATGTACACCAGAAACAACTTTATGCTTTTTAAAGAATGACACAGGAAGAAATGGAATATCCTCAACTCTGCTGATAGTATCGGGATCCATTTCAAGATATTTTATAAACCTTTTGTAGACCTGATTATTTTCAGCCTGAAATCTGAATACTTCAAGAGCTTTATTCTGAAAATCAGTCCGGCCGTTTATATTGAAAATACTATCTGGCAGATCCGGTTTCATTTACCGGGAAAGGTTAAGGTTCCGTCAGGCTGATAAGCCCATTCAAAGGAACATTTGACATAATCAAAGTCCTGCCTGTCTTCGGTTACAATCGAGATTATCCTGATCTTTGCGTAACGCTCTGTCTTTGACCTGTATAACCAGATCTGGTTTATTTTTAAAAGATTTGCGCTCTCTGCCCACTGACCCGGACTGGCAGAAGTGAGATTATTAAAAGCGGTTTTGGCTGCCTGTTCATCTGAATATTCCCCGAATTTCCAGAATGAAGCTTTTAAATTATTCGCCTCAAACGATATATTATCTTCATCCCTGAAAATAATTATATCCGGAGGTGGTGTTTCAATATTTGAGACCAGTTTACCCTCAGAGAACAGGAACCCATAATTAATATAAGCCTGACTCTGCTGATCGAGAACCAGTTCATTATTTATTGTTGCGGTTCCTGAAGTGTCAGGATCATCATTCCTGTTGCAGGAAATCAGCAACAAGCAAAAAATACATGTTATTGATATCGTCTTTTTCATAGTCACTTACAGTCCCCGGTCCCAAAAGCCGTCAACCAAAGGAGGTTTGGGGACAAATGTTTCCCCTCCTTTTTTTAAGGAGGGGTGGCCAGACCGCAAAATCATCTAATGTGCAAAAATATAGATTTTCTGGCCGGGGTGGTTTATTTAATTCTTAGAAATAGGTTCACTTTTGTTTAGTCCGTTTTAACCACCCCGGCCGGGAAAGCAGAATTGTACCCATTTTAAAATCAGCAATCCCGGCCACCCCTCCTTGAAAAAAGGAGGGGAAACTTATATCTCTGAACTTCCTAGTTTCCCGGTTATGCCCCTCCCCAACCTGGCGCTCTGAGCCTTAACGCCTTAACGCCTTAATGCCGTAATGCCGTAATGCCTTTGCGCCCCTGCGCCTCTGCGCCCCTGTGCCATTGCGCCCCTGCGCCTTTGCGCCGCTCCTTACTCGCCCCGTATCGCAACTATCCCCGGAAGCTTCTTCCCTTCCATATATTCGAGCATTGCACCGCCTCCGGTTGATACATAGCTGACCTTATCTGCAAGTCCGTTCTTATTTATCGCAGCAACCGAATCGCCTCCTCCGATAAGGGTGAAAGCGCCATTTTCAGTTGCCTTTGCCACTGCTTTGGCAATAGCTGTCGTGCCTTTTGAAAACTTATCCATTTCAAAAACACCCATTGGCCCGTTCCAGAGAACTGTTTTTGATTTCAGGATAACCTCTTCAAAAAGCTTAATTGATTTTTCACCAATGTCAAGTCCCATCCAGCCGTCTTTCACATCATCAATAGCAGAAATGTAAGTTTCAGCTTCAGCATCAAACTTATCTGCGTTTATCCCGTCGACCGGAAGAAGGAGATTTACCCCTTTGGCTTTGGCTTTTTCAATGACGGCTTTTGCCACATCAAGCTTATCGGCCTCACAGAGTGAATTGCCGATTTTTCCACCCATTGCTTTTATGAAGGTATATGTCATCCCTCCTCCGATAATGAGGTTATCTACCCTGTCGAGAAGATTATCAATTATCATTATCTTATCCGAAACTTTGGCCCCGCCCATAACTGCAGTGAAAGGTTTACCCGGATTCTTAAGGATCTTATCCATTGCTGCAAGCTCACTGTTTATCAGGAAGCCGAACATTTTTTTATCTTCGGTGAAGTAATCTGCAATAACCGCTGTTGTTCCATGAGCCCTGTGAGCAGTGCCGAATGCATCATTCACATAGACATCGGCATATCCTGAAAGCTTTTTGGCCATTTCTTTCTGCTTTACCTTAAGAGCCGCCTTTGCAGCTTTCTTTACCTCGTCGGTAGCTGTATCAGGAAGAACTGGCTTGCCTTCCTCCTCGGGATAGAAGCGGACATTCTCAAGAAGAAGAACCTCTCCCGGTCTCAATGCTGCCGAAATATTTACCGCTGATTCACCCAGACAATCATCAGCAAACTGAACCTTCATCCCAAGATGCTTTTCAAGCACCGGAAGAACTGGTTTCAGGGAATATTTTTCCATAATCCCCTGAGGTCTGCCAAGATGGGACATCAGTATACAGGCGCCGCCTTCACCGATGATCTTTCTTATCGTTTTCAGAGCGCCTCTGATCCTTGTATCATCAGTAACAACAAATGTTTTCTTATCAAGCGGTACATTGAAATCGACCCTTACAATGGCCTTTATACCTTTAAAATTGAAATCCTCAATCATTTTCATATATCAATAGTTTTATGGTTTTATTACTTCAAAATTTTAAAGAGTACAAACCTAATTAATTTTTAAATATCATTAATGGCTTTTAAGATGCGAATCTCCCAAAGATCTTATTTTTTTATCTCTGTGTCTCTCTGTGAATTCTCTGTGGATCTGTGTAACAAAAAGAAATTAAGAACTTACACAGAGTTACACAGAGGGGAAGAGAACAATAATGCCTTTGAGATGTTATCCGGATATTAAAAGTTTAATTAATTTTGAAAAAAAACTATGGCAAAAATTACACTTAAAGGAAATCCGGTCAATACTTCCGGAAATCTTCCAGCAAAAGGAAGCAAAGCCCCGGAATTCAGTTTAGTCAGGTCAGATCTTAGTACCCTCTCATTATCAGAACTGAAAGGGAAAAGACTATTGTTAAATATCTTCCCGAGTCTGGGCACATCAGTATGCGCTACTGCACTCAGAAAATTCAACCAGTTGGCCGCAGGGCTGAAGAATACAAATGTACTGGCTATTTCAAAGGATCTTCCGTTCACCCATAAAGATTTCTGTGCAGCGGAAGGTATTAATAATGTTCTTACTCTTTCAGGTTTCCGGGACAGTCAGTTTGGAAAAGCTTATGGGGTAGATATTCTTGATGGAATATTTGAAGGACTCTACGCAAGAAGCGTTGTTATTGTAGATGAAGAAGGAAAAGTAATTTATACTGAGCTTGTACCAGAAATAGGGCAGGAACCGGATTATGATGCAGCACTTAATGCATTAAAATAGTTCCATTACAGAAAAATGAATTTCAAACAGGTACCCGGACAAAAAGAAGTTATTTCAAGGCTGATCCGATCGGTTAAGGAAGAAAGGGTCAGCCATGCCCAGATCTTTACGGGACCTGAAGGATGCGGTTCTCTTGCAATAGCCCTGGCTTATGCAAAGTATATCAGCTGTGAGGACAGATCAGAAGATGATTCATGCGGAAAATGCAGGTCGTGCGTGAAATACGAAAAGATGATCCACCCCGATCTTCATTTCGTATTTCCTGTAATTAAAAAGGACAGAAAAGACACAGAACCTGTAAGTGATTCTTTTATTGAAGCGTGGAGAGAATTTGCAGGAAAATCTACGTATTTTACCCTCAACGGATGGCTTAATTCGATTGAGGTCGGCAATGCCCAGGGGCTTATCTTTTCATCAGAAGCAGCTGAAATAATTAAAAAGCTGAGCCT
>CAZWUB010000047.1:0-15519 GCA_964637415.1 uncultured Rikenellaceae bacterium | reverse complement strand
CTATTTGAAAATGAAGATTCCTCTTCCAGGAATCTCGACAGGTTCAAAAACCTCATGCGTTTTGCCTGGAAAAGAGATGTTATTTCAATTCTGAGCTGGTCGGAAGACATCTCTGCCACCGGAAGAGAGGCCCAGAAGAATTTTCTTTCATATTCTTTGAGGATCCTGCGGGAAAATCTTATGCTGACCTTGGGCCAGCAGAGCAACAACCTTGTTTTTCTTGCCGGTGAAGAAGCTTCCTTTTCAGGAAACTTCCATCCATTTATAAACACAGACAATATCTATAACCTCACAGATGAATTCAATACTGCCTTTTCCCATGTTGAAGCAAACGGGAATCCAAAAATAATTTTCCTCGATCTTGCCCTGAAGGTTACACGGTTCATAAGCAGAACTGCAAAAGGATAATTGATAATCATCCATTATTTAACTACTTTTGCGATTTGATCTCAGCAGAGGCGGAATTCTATGACAGATAATGAAGATTTACAAAGTCAGGCGGGTGAAGATATCCATCTGCCTGATATAAAATATAAACCCGGGTGTAACAAACTGGATTCATTTAACTGGCTCAAACATCTTCCCGAGTGTGTGAGCGATAATGATATTATTGAAGTCAGATTTAAGAACACCCGGAAAGGTTTCTACAGGAATGTAAACAACCTTCGTCTTGAAATAGGCGATATTGTTGCAGTGGAAGCTTCACCGGGGCATGATATAGGAAGAGTATCAATGACCGGCAGGCTTGTACATGAACAGATGAAGGAACTTAAAGTATTACCCTGTTCCGACGATCTGAAGAAAGTATACCGCAAAGCCAAAGCCGTTGATATACAGAAGTGGGAAGAGGCAAAAAAGAATGAAAACCCTACAATGCTCCGCTCGAGGCAGATCACAGAAGAGCTGAAGCTGAACATGAAAATCGGGGATGTGGAATACCAGGGTGATAAAACAAAGGCAATATTCTATTATATTGCTGATGAAAGGGTCGATTTCAGACAGCTTATAAAAGTACTGGCCGAAGAATTCAGGGTAAGGATCGAAATGCGCCAGATAGGCGCTCGTCAGGAAGCCGGAAGAATAGGAGGAATAGGCTCATGCGGAAGAGAATTATGCTGCGCAACATATATTACGAATTTTATTTCGGTAACAACAACACATGCAAAATTTCAGGAATTATCCCTGAATCCCCAGAAACTTGCAGGCCAGTGCGGTAAACTGAAATGCTGCCTTAATTTTGAATTTGATTGCTATGTGGATGCCCAGAGAGGTTTCCCGTCAAGGGATATTCAGCTTGAAGCAATGGAAGGAACAGCTTACTTCCTGAAGATGGAAGTTCATAAAGGAATCTACTGGTACACAACAGACCCTCATTCAACAGCTAATATCATTCCGGTACCTGTCGACAGAGTAAGAGAGATCCAGGCAATGAATAAGAAGGGAATGAAGCCGGACCGGATCCTCGAACACGGGAATGACTGGGAATCAGCCGCTCCCTCAGAAGATCTTCTGCAAAACAACAGCCTTACAAGGTTCGACCCGGCCCAGCCGGCGAAAAAACAACACCATAACTCCCATAAAAAGAAAAACAGGAGACCCTATGACAACAGGAATAAATAACAGCAGGAAACTTCTGGTCACATTATTTATTCTGACTCTTGCAGCCTGCGGCAGGAACATCCTGTTCACCGATTCATCCTCAATACCTGAAAAAACATGGCAGATTTCAAATATCCCGGAATTCAGCTATGATGTGAGTGATACTGTAAGCAAAACCAACGTCTCATTCACAATCCGTACAGGCTCCGGCTACCCGTTCCGTAACATATTTCTTTTCGTAACCGCATCATCTCCCGACGGCAAAAGCATTACAGATACCCTGGAATATGAGCTAGCCGACGAAAAGGGTAACTGGTATGGAAAAGGACCCGGTGATATACATGAGCTGAACCTTCCATACCGCTCGAATGTCTTCTTCCCTCTTAAAGGAACCTACATTTTTAAAATCCAGCATGGCATGAGGACAACTGACCTCAAAGGAGTTTATGATATCGGGGTAAGAATTGAAAAAATTAAAATCTGATCACCTGTTGTGGGAAAGAATAAACTTACCAGATGGGCTGAACTGAATACTTTCAAAAATGTAATACAATCTTTCCCCGGAATTCAGCCAGGCCGGGACCATCCCATAAAAGGGAAATGGAAACAGGAAATTTTCCGGAATAATAATCCCATAATACTTGAACTCGGCTGCGGAAAAGGAGAATACACTATAGGATTATCGGAAAGATTCCCGGAGAAAAATTATGTCGGAGTCGACATCAAGGGAGCAAGGATGTGGCGCGGAGCCAGAACAGCACAAGAAAAAAACATTCCGAATGCTGCGTTCCTGAGAACAAGAATTGAGTTTATCGGATCATTTTTCGCAGAGGATGAAGTCGACGAAATATGGCTTACCTTCCCTGACCCGCAATCCGGCAATAAGAATTCCAACAAAAGGCTTACCTGCCCCTGGTTCATCAACATTTACCGAAGTTTCCTGAAAGATAACGGAACTATCTGGCTGAAGACTGATAATGAAGAGCTGTATAATTATACAAGGTCGCTTGCTGAAAAAAATAAGCTTCCCGTACTTATGTCAACTTCCGATCTCTACGCGGAAGAACACCTGAATGATATTTTTCTTATAAAAACTCATTACGAAAATAATTATCTGAGTGAAGGGCGGAAGATCCATCTGCTGTCTTTTTCTCTGCCAAAAAACAGGATCATTGAAGATGAAATCTCAAAATACCTCGGGAGAAAATGATTTTTTCGAGTCATTCCGGCACACAGGGTTGTGAATCATCAGGGCCTCCTCACGGGAAAACATCATTTCGGTAATTCAACAACAATGGAACAGCTTCTCGCAAATGAGGGAATTATTGTCGAAAATGATAAGGTTGTTGATTTCAGGGAGAAATTCTGGGACCCTTCTGCAGAAATTGATCCATTCGATTTAATCTCTTAAATCCAGGAATGTTCATAATTTACTGCATTCCTTAGTGCTCCTCATGATTCCCTTAGTGCTCTTCGTGCGAACTTCGTTCTCTTTGTGGTTAACAAAATTCTTCTTCCCTAATTGCGGAATATCTGTTTTCAACAAAGATCCTGAATGCACAACATATTCAACAATATTTACAATAAATGTTCATTTCAATGTGCAAATCCGTCGTTTTTATGCCCGGCATTAACTTAATATAGTTTAATAAATAGTCTTATTATCCCGAAAAGGGGCGATTGTGTTGGAACCGGATACTCTTTCGTGATACAAATTTCTATTGTAAGATAATCCGTCAGATATTTGAAGAAATCGCTTGGATTCTTAATACTTGATTTCTGTTCAATTTTACGAAAAAGGATTAACAAGCTAATGTTTTACCACAAATTTTAAATTAGATATTTCCTTACCATTTGTAATCTTCACAAAATAGATACCGTCCTTCAAATTACTAACAGGTAGAGTAAAACTATCTCCTGATTTTGTTGTCTGGAGGTGTAATGACCCGTAATAATCCATAATCTGAATATCATAGGTTGTATTTACGTTAACAGAACTCATTATCAAAGTCTTGTTGTCAGTTTCTTCGCATGCCGCCACTCTGTTTATATTTACAATATCGGAGGCAGGATTTGGAGATATTGAAAAATAATAGCATTCATAAATCCAGATATTAGCCTCCCCAAACGGGCCATCCCCACATGAATTGATGCCTCTTGCCTTAACATCATAACCAGCAACTGAATACTCATTATAGAATGTTATGTATGACCATTCTCCAATACCAGAAGTAGAAATGTATCCATTATTCGGGTCAATTTCCCAGGAATAAGATGATTGAACTGAGACAGAGCTGGCTGGTTGAGCATGAAAAATATGTGATTTATTCGTACAACCTTCATACGGTGGGGTTTGAGATGGCATTGTTACATAAGTTGTACTTGGAACACCTAACCATATTGGTTTTTTTGCTGTACCAAATGTTGTTCCTGAATAAGGACTGTAAACATCAGCATGTATCCAACCTTCTCCGTCACTTGTCTTTGTTGCGGTTGTTGAATAGCTGGAGCCACTTGTCGATAATTTATTACCTGTCCAAGAATAGGTTGATGCACCTGAAATATTGACTGCGGAATATGTTTTTGTCGTGCAAATATAAGTATCTCCACTTATTGGCGAAGAATAATTCGTATCAGTCGGGCTGTTCTGAAAAGGACAATCTTCGATAAGGTGTATATAACGTGGCCACCACCCCCATTTTGACTCAACAATTCCGGATGTGTTTGTATAAACAGCTGAATGGTCAGCAGTGATGCCATAAAATAATTTGCAATTATCATCTATATAAGGAGATCCCGATGAATAGGCATCGTTAGTCCAGTATTTCGATAAATTAGGGCCATTATGATAATAATTTATCCAACTATTATATGGACTTCCACCATCACTTACATGCCATGCCCAGGCATGACAATTATAATGTGAAGTAGCAGCGCCTACTCTTTCCGGTAAGGGATATCCTTGTGCATATTTATTAATCCAAGTAACTGCCTCGTTTTCCCATTCCTCTATCCAATCTTCAGTATCCCAATTATGTACAGTATATACAATTTGATTCATTGGAGTCCTGATTGATTGTCCAACAGCTGGATTACCTAAAGCAGTTATTATTAAAGCCACATTAACAAATTTTAATATATTATGTAATGTCTTCATCAGTATTTAATTTTTATTTTAATTGCCTGAAGGAACCCATATGTCTGAAAATTATATATATACGTGCTTGTGTATGCAGTACATATGGGTTTTATATTGTTAATTTTTTAATATTTTTAAATAATCTTCTGATAATTTTGTGATTATGTCTACCAGGTCCGAATCGGGTATATTCATTGTTGTAATTTGAAACCTAAGAAGTTCCCTGCCCGCGTATTCATCCATAAACGGCTGATATTGGTCATTATACATAATCCTTGAGAGAATTGCCAAAGACGATTCCATGCCTACAACCCCATAGTGTTCTCTCGATTCAATTTTTAGTTTCTGATTATCCAAAGCAAGTTTAAATAGTTCTATTTTTTGATCCTTGGTCAGGCATTTAATAATTTCAAATTGTGCAAGTAATACTTCATGATAAACGATATTAACCATATAATGGCCAATTTCTAAATTTGTCCATGAGTCCCAGTTACCTTTAATATTTAACAGTTTATAGTCGTTGAAAATTACAGGATATCCATTACTTCTGCTTAAAAGTTCTTCAAAACCATTACAAATATCATTGACGTAATCAAATCCCTGCTGTAAACTATTACGTGTCCAGATCAAACTTATTTCAGGATATGAAATGCATGTTTGTAATAATTCATCGGTAAACATACATTGTACTTTACTCTCTGGTATTTTATAGAATTCCAGGGCTTCGAGGAATGTAATACCAGTTGGTTTCTCAGGATAAATATAAACACCTCGATCAACATCCTTGCAATTATCTTTTGAGCAACCAGAGAAAAATAAACATATTATAAAAATCGAAAATATTTTATTCATAATAATTAAGTTTTTCACAATTTTGAACTATTTTATCCAATATTTGTGGATCATAAATAATGGCATTATTTATAAAACTCTGATACTTTATATCGGCAAACTCCGTAATTGATTCAGAAAGATTCTTCTCATGATTTCGAGCTAAAATTAAAACAGTTGTTTCTAAACCAATAACACCATAAGACTCTATAAGTTCTTTCTTTCCTTTATACTTATTTATGCATTCAATTCGTAGTTCATTTCTTTCGCTACCTGATAAATTCTGTAAGCAGTTATATTGAGCGATTAACAATTCAATATAAGTAAATTTAGTCATATGATTTCCTATTTCACGGTGATCTGAATTTTTATCGAAAGCTTTAGGATTGTAGCTCTTATAAACACTCAATAGTTCTTTACCCGCATCATTTCTCGATTCTAGCTCTTTAAAACCATTGAATATTTCAGATATGTGATTATATCCCAATTGGAGATTATTTCTAGTAAAAATTAAGCTAAATTCAGGATAGTTTAAGCAGGTTTTTACAAGTTCTTTTGTGGAGATAGTATTCAAAATTTCAGTAGGAATGTTGAAAAGATTAAGTTTATCCTTATACGACATTGCATTTTCCCATTCAGTGCTTCCTGGTTTTATTGGAAAATCCCAAGTTATTATATTCTGCGCAAAAGAAATAATTGGAATAGCAACTAGAAAAACTAAAAGTGCTTTTTTCATATCAATCGAGTTTAATTTCTATCATTTGCCTGAGCTATACTTTTGCCTTGATGCACACTCATTTCTCCTTATTAAATTAGAACTTAATAAATCTACATTCCTGAGTTTGCAAGAGGGTTTGCAAATTTGTAATTCATCACAAAGTTAGAGATGTTATTAAAAAGTGTCTGCCTGGTAAGTCCTACGCAATTAATTTAAAAAAACATTAAAAGTATCACTTTATTAATGATTTAACAACCTCTCATATGGGCATATCGTTAATACCTCCTAAGGTAAACCTTTTTAATGTAATTTTTTCAAAAAATCTTTAATTGTACTGATTAATTACATCTTTCGCCCCTTCATTACCATAAAATAGGGCAACATTTTATCGTTTAATGGGAATAGGGTCAAAATTGTTACCCGGTTTTTTTAAATATTTATTCATTTTATCGAAATTTAGATTCATTCTAATTCTAAAATAGTAGGTAAGTTGTTGATTAATAATACGTCTGGGGATAATATAATTAAACGCATCATTCTGTAATCGTGACACTTTATGACTTATGTTTACGGAAATGGGGGATAGTGGCGGATCCGGTAAATCGGCACGAACTGTAGGCTGGGCTCTTAATGCCTGTCATACCCGTCCTGATTTCATCCCGGCACACAGGGTTGTGAATCATCAGGGCCTGCTCACGGGAAAACATCATTTCGGTAATTCAACAACCATGGAACAACTTCTTGCAAATGAAGGAATTGTTGTTGAAAACGACAGGGTTGTTGATTTCAGGGAGAAATTCTGGGACCCTTCTATTGAAATTGATCCGTTCGATTTAAAATAATCTTAATACATTTTATCCCAAAATCACCTAAAATTCACCACTTCCTGATGGGAATTCTGAGATTCCCTTTTTTCATGTTGGTTTTCTAGTAATTTAATCCAAAAGCCCACAGAGGTATTACATTAAGATACCCAAATTCAATATCATCTTTTACTAAAAATGATTTACCATCTTTCTCAATTTGGGATTGCTGCTTGTTTTTTCCACCAACTTCAAAAGTATAATTATCAATTACAAAATCGGCTTTTTCGGATGAGATTACTTCACTTTTTAGCCTCATCTGATTGAAGAAGAAAGTTTCCCGAATATTTCCAATATTTGATTTATCGCCAACTAAGTTAAAAATGATATTTGTATTGTCCAGATATACTTTATCAACCTTCCCTAATCCCCGGATACCGCTTGTTTCATTGCGTAACTGTCCAATAAGTCCGGCCTTTTCCATATATGAAAAATAATCATCTAAGGAGTTCCGGCTTACACCAATTATTTCTGATATTTTGGAGAAATTTGGCTTAAAAGGAACACTTTCTGCGATAATGGAAAGTAATCGTTTCAATTTACGACTTGTTCCGACATTCAGGTTGGCGTATTGTGGAATATCTGTTTCCAATGTTTGTACAATTATTTGTCCTAAACGTAGATCCATTTCATTTTCAAGTCCGAAAGGATAGTAACCGCGCTTCAAATAGTCATTAAACAATGGTAACGGATGTTTAATATCTGCCAGTTTCGCTTCGTTATTGACTATTTGTTTCAATGAATAAACTTCAGCTTCGTAATTATGAAATAATTTTAAATATTCCCGGAATGAGAGTCCATGTAATCTGTAAATTATAGCACGGCGACTCAGATCTGCTGAACCTTTAAGTATATCAAGTACAGAAGAACCGGTGAAGACGATTTTTAAGGCAGGAAATGAATCGTAAATATTTTTTAATTCACCTGACCAGTCAGCATATTTATGTATTTCATCAATAAACAAATATTCTCCGGCAGACTTATAGAATTCATCAGCCAGATCAATAAGTCTGTTTTGACCGAAATACATATCGTCTGCCGATACATATAAGGCTTTTTTACTGTCTAAATTTTCCTTGATGAATTGCAAAATCATCGTGGTTTTACCAATTCCACGAGCACCTATTATTCCTGTCATCCGACTATTCCATGGGACTTTATCGTATAAATAACGCTTAAAGTCTGTTGTCGTATTTTGTAAAAGCGTTTCAAATTTCTGGTAAAGTTTTCTCATTGCTTAGATGTACTATTTCATACAAAGATACGAAATGCACAACATATTCAACATTTTTTTCATAATATGTTCATTGCAATGTGCAATTATGCTGTTTTTATAGACAGGGTTAACCTAATAGCCTTTTTAGTGAATCACCCTTACTTCCATCAGCTCGACGGGAGAAATGGTCATTGAAATATTTTTGAATCAACTTAATATTTAATTGTCAATGTCAATGAGGGCATTACTGGAAATAGGGAGACATTTCTATAAATGAAGGTTTTTCTATTTTCATCATATGCTTCTTGCAGATAGAATGTATTTTTTCTATTGTAAACGTTACAAACGTCAAATTCCAGATTAATGAAAAACTTATTTAAAGTAAAGGTTCGGCGCATTGATAAGTCAAGCCTATGATAATCAGGATATCTGATATTATTCTTTGTTTCAAACCATTTACCATAGAATGTTTCGTGAATGTATATTGTTGCAGGTGATCCAGATATGAAAATCCAATTTAATCCAACGCTCAACTTCTCAGTCATGTAATATTTCATTGTAATATTGGCACTGTGTGGTCTGTCTGCATTTGATGGTATCCAAATAAGTCCCGCAGGAGTACCCCATTCTCTTTTTGATCTTGAATAAGTATAGCTTAAGCTACCAGTAAACTTGCCGGTTCTTTTAATCAGGAATGTTTCTAAACCAAAAGCATTGACTTTTATTTTTTCAAGTAGATCATCAAATGAAGTATTATATAGAAAACTCGCTCCCGGTTTGAAATCAACCATTTCTGATATTTTTTTATAATACCCATCGACAACAAAAATATAAGAATTATTAATTTGACCCTGTACTCCTGCAGATAATACATCAGAAATCTCGGGTCCAAAATCCTTTGATATTGGCAACCAGAGCATGGATCTTAAACCTGCACTTGAGCCTTCCAATGAGTGATCAAACTGGCTCAATCTAACATAATTAATGTGAGGAGAGACTTTCTTCCCCGGATTAAGCGCTAATCTCAAACGAGGTTCGATAATTATAAACCTGGTATCGTTAGTAAATCCTCCGGAAAACCGGAGGCCTCCATTGAGTTGTATTTTATTTATGAGGAGTATTTTGGTAGAGAAAAAAGCTGCTGGTTCTGATATGAAATAGTGTCCACTAAACTCATTTGTCCTTTTTGTTTCATTTATAATGTCAGTTGCTGAAACATTTGGGGAGAAATATCTCAATCGGTAATAAAATCCTGCAGAATAACCAATCTTTATATTATTATTGGTAATTAAGATTGTTGAGCTAAGGTTATGTACCGTTGGGAAAAAGCTATATGATGATTTATTAGATTCATATAATTCGGTATTATTCAGGTATTTCTCTGACTGAAGATAAATATTACGATTCATCGAAATTTTATTAAAGTTCAAGTCATATCTCCATTTTAAATTGCCTCTGAAAGGTAGCGTCCATTGAATTGAATGGACCTTATTATTCCACCCTGTTGTCAGCCCCGTGGTAGTAACTAAAAGTGTATCACCACTGTTAATGCTTTTTTTATTTCCCTCTTCACCATTATCAGAATTCCCAATAAAAAGATAACTAAGATCGCCCCATTTAGTAGAGGAGTGCGTCAATCGAAGATATGCATCATAAAATGAATAGCTATTTGGGGGAAGAAAATCACCAACATTTTTATTAAGAATTCTCTTTAACAATGGTGCATAAAGGGAGTAATTTCCGCGTTTTAGTCCACCGGTTAGTCCCCAATTAATCTTTTTTAAAGGAATCTTTAAGATTATCCCGGAAGATAATAATCCCAGACGTAATTGCATTCTTACGGAATCTGATTTTTGTTTATGATAATCAAGTCTTAGAATAGAAGATGCCCCACCTCCCAATTCTGCAGGGAAATAGTCCTTGATGAGTTCAGATTTTTCGATAAAATCCAGATCATAGGGTGAAACAATACCCAGAAGATGACTTGGAAGGAAAAAGTAGCAACCATTTGCTAAAACAATATTTTGGCCGGCATTTCCTCCCCTGACAAAAATATCAGTAGTCCCATCTCTACCGGCGACTACCCCCGGTAAAAGTTGTAATGATTTAATAAGGTCAGGTTCACTAAAGTGTTTCGGATTTTCATAGATGGTTGCGGGAGTTAAAATATAACTCCCATGGTCTGAGATTTCGATACTTTTAACAGAATCACCTGTTATTCTTACTTCACTTATTTCAAATGGAGAAACCTGTAAAAAAATTTTAATTGTTGAGTCGGATTGAGCATTAAAACTCAAACTTGTTGGTTTATATCCCAGTACTTTTATCGAAATCTCTTTCCCCCCGGGTGTGCATTGAAATGAAAAATCTCCATTTTGGTTTGAAACAGTATTGAGTTTGCCGGGATTTACTAATACGATTGCCCCATCAATAGATCTGTTATTCTCCTTATCAATCAGTTTACCCTTAATATTTATGAGTTGTCCGGTTAAACGAGGACAAAGAAATAGAATGCAACATAGAAGGTAAAAGCTCTTATTTATATTCGGATTCAAAGGATAAGTTTCTAAATTTATTAATAATAAATTGATTACCATGGGAGAGAAAGAGAAATTGAAGCGCTGCTGTATATTGCAAATATCCCATTACCTCCATTTATATTTCCGTCAAGATACACTGGCTCTGAAAATGGATCCCGAAGAGAATTTCTATAGATACAAATGCTTTTTTCAAAAAGATATAGTTCATAAGGAATAGATAGAAGTTTTATTTTTATTGGTTTTGTATAATCGAACAGGTCTTGATGTAAATCAATTTTGATTCTTAGGTTACAAGTTCTTTCAGGAATAGTATTACCATCGAAAAAGGTAGCATAGTATTCGGAAGTTGAGATAAATAATTGGCCCGTATTGCATGGGAGATAATCATAACTGGTTATACCTGGAATGATTGAAGAGAAACTTGGTGAATTGCTTTCAATAATACTATACTCAACATAACAGTCCTTATATTGAACATTTAATAAATTTTTAAGACCTTCTATAACAATACTGTAATAAGAATTTTTTTCAGCAGTAAAAGAAAGATTCAGGATTGCAGAGTTAACAGGGCTATGGCACTCGTGAGGAGAAGGCAAAATTGTTAATGCTTTGTCAATGTAATGTACTGTAGGTCCCATGGGTGCTTTTGGAACGACAATTTCAGAAGAAATTTCACCAGTACTTATTTCCTTTGACAAAATTGAATATTTCTCACCTTGCATAAATACTAAGCTATCAGGCAACTCTAAACGTGATTTTCTTGTCATAGAAATTTCACTCTTATAATAATACAAAGAATTATTACCTGAAGTAATTGCAAATGCTAAACCTCGTATGGAATCCAAATATTCATTAGAAAATTCATTTTGAAACGATTTCTCGAAAATAATGGATCTTTCATTATCCTCTGATTCAATAATTGCAATAATGCAGAGCTTTTCAGGAAAATCTGGACGGATGAATTCATCTTTCCCCTGGCAACTGTTTAAAAATAAGTAAATTGTATAATATATAACCAAAATTAATTGCTGCTTCATATAACGAATGGTTAAAATTATTAAACGTGGGAGTAAATATTAATATTACTCCCACGTTATAATTATACAATTTTTATACCTATCAGTTAATTATTAATTCTTTAGTGGCATATTTTTGCCCAGATTGTACTATTAACAAATAAGTGCCTGGTTTGTACAGTGATGTATTGATAACAAGTTTTTCATTAGATAAATTTTTAGTAAAGAGCAATTTACCGTATTTATCAATTAATTTAATAATGTATAGATTGTTTTCAAGATCTACATCAGCATCTGTGATTTCAATAGTTGTCGATTCAGTTGCAGGATTAGGATAAATCTCCAATTTAATTTGATCAGTATCTAATGACTTCATCATTTGATAATACCCGTTTACAGTCAGATACAGTTCATTATAATCTGAGAGATTCCCATCAGAAACCTCCAGACTTATTGTATAATTGGTAGTTTCATCCGGATAAAAAGTGGTGTAAATTGATGAATTACTCGAAAAATAATTATCATCAATGTACCAAGTATAATAATAGCTCCCAGTACCCCCGATAATAGAGGAACTCCAATAGCCCATTTCTCCATAATCTAAATAATCAGGACCATTAATTTGAGACCAAAGACAGGGGACTGCTTGTGTTCCAACGCCTACTGCTGCCCAGGCATTCATGACTTGATTATACTTATTCGAACACTCTCCAAAAACATAGATAGCATTTTCAATTGAAGCTTGTCGCATATCATCAAAGGTACTACCTAAAGAAAGATAATATACCATGTTTCTATAAGCAATTATTGCGGCATCATGTAATCCTATACCAGTAACTGTTACTCCATTTTGTGTCCCTCCATTTGCCAGGAGGTGGAACCAGTAATTTTGAACAGAATTATTAACATGTGCAGATAAATTCCATACATAGTCCAGCCAATATCCTTCTTCATGATAATAAGTTGGAACCTCGAATTGTATTGAATCATAAATGTAATATTTGCAATTATTATCATTAGCAGGGGAAAATAGATACGTAGGATAAGATCTAGGATTCGAAAGTGATCGCCTTACAGAAGGACGAAGGTTTGTACCAGCTAAGAAATCTGTCGCACCAAGTGTATAATATTCAATTACTGTTCCAAATATATCAGCAAATGATTCCATTAATTCTCCGGTTTCTTCATAATCATATCCATTTCCAGAAATTCCTCTAGCTCTATACATGACACCGTGAGTAAATTCGTGTGCTATAACGTCCAGAGATCCTTCGTAACCATCCATTGTACCAATTGTTTGACCAACATGAATATAATCATCGGTTGATGTTGGTTGATAAAAAGGGCCACAATTTTCATACAAACTCAGATAATTATTTTCCATTCTTATTTCTCCACCAGAAGATGAAAAAGTTCCATAATTCCTATAGAATTGATTTTTAAAAACGTTATACGCTTCTTGAACCGCCCAATGAGCGCTTGCCGCATTATTTTCGAAATTTATAGGCCAATTCAAGTCATTTTTATGAACACGATCTAAATCTCCAAATACCTGTGGCCTACAAGTAGGGTAAGAGTTTCGAATACTGCTATTTCTAGTTTCGAAATTTGTAGCTCTTGATTCATCTCTTAAATAGTAATAAGTGTATGGCCAATTACGCCATTCAACCTGAACACTTCTTGAACCATTATAAACAGTAGCCACCGTTGCAATGTTAGTTGCCCTATAATCAACAATTTGAAAAATATCACCAGTTGAAGCATCAACATAAACAGTCTTCAGTTTTTCTAAAATATCAGAAGAAATATCAACTCTGTAACATAATTTTAGGACATCTTTATTGTTTTTTCGATAATATACAAGGTATGGAGGAATCATATTCTTTTCATTGTACAATTTGATAAGTTCAGCATTTACCATATCAAATTCTTTTTTAATTGCAATATTTTCTGATGAGACAAATGCATCTTTAGCTAGTTGGAATGCTTCAGAGACTGATACTTTCGGAGAAATCACCTCTGAGGGAATATCATTCTTGTTGTACTTCCCAACAACATGCAGTAAATCTCCTTCCTTCGAGTAATGGATAGTGTAGTACGCATCTTCAATTGGAATGCCATTTTTCTCAAGCTTAACCAAGTAGTGTGTAATACCCAGCTCATCTATATCAGTCTTATCTATCCTAATATTAATACCTTGCGGTAAATCAAAAAAGGTATAATTCTTATTAATCAGATCTTTTACAGGAATTTTAGTCCCCTTTTTAAAATAGTACCAATTACCGTCTTGTTTGCTCAATTGTTGTTGACTTAATTGAAGAGATTTCTCTTGAGAATTGTCCTTTGGGACTGGAAGAGTAAAACAAACTGATATAATGAAGATTATAATCAGTTTAAATCCAAAGTTCAATTTTGATTTCATAAGGCTGAATTAATTTTAAAAAATGAAACATAGGTTCACTTAATTGTATTAAAATCTGTTCTCTCTCTTATGGGCGCCTCTAAAAAACAGGTTTTTGCCTGGTTAACAATACCATAAAATTATACAATGGATTTCTAAAAACCAAATTTTACCCCCCCCTCTATAGTCGTCTTAAGAATTAATAAATCAGATTAATATATCTTGATTAGAGACAACTCCACAAACCTCCTGGTTTAGTGAAGTCATTATGCAAACCTATTTCACTCAACAGGCAAAAGAAAATGATCTTTTGCAACGTTTATAGAAGACCTCAGCAGTGTCACGCACTGGAATCGGTTTTGTTTTGTAGCGATGAAATTTCTAAAGTTAGCCTTAATATCCTTCTTCATGATAATAGTGGCGGATCCGGCAGATCGGCACGGACAGTCGGCTGGGCCCTTAATGCCTGCCACACCCGGACTGATTTCATCCCGGCACACAGGGTTGTCAACCACCAGGGCTTGCTAACAGTGAAACATCACTTCGGAAATTCAACAACAATGGAACAACTACTAGCAAATGAGGGAATTGTTGTCGAAAACGATAAGGTTGTTGATTTCAGGGAGAAATTCTGGGACCCTTCTGCAGAAATTGATCCATTCGATTTAATCTCCTAAATCCAGGGAGAAAATGTAATTTTCAATTCTCTGCTGCGACATAAAGCAAAAATACCATTTCCGCCTTTAATATTCCCATTGATGTAAATCGGCTCGGCAAAAGGATCTCGTGATATCTTGCCATAAGTATCTAAACTTTTTTCAAATGAGATGTGACGTAATGTTGTGTCATCGAGATCTACTATTCCAATACTGAAAAGCTTTTCAGGCAGATCGGGCCGGTAAAAGACTTCAGAGCTTTCGCATCGGAATAATAAAATGAGGAAAAATGTCAGAATTATAGAACACCACATTTTTCTGTTGTAAGATCTCCTTTTATTAAATTCATTATACATTTTTTATACTGATGTGGTTTTAAGTACAAAAGGTGTAAGCAATTAATCTGAGAGTTCTTCCATAATTTAACTAGAATTTTACTGTTACAGACAGTGAAGGCATTATGGGGAACAGGGATATATTTTTGAAGAAATACCTTTTCTCTTCTTCATTCCAGATCTTTTTAAAATAAAAAGTGTTTTT
>CAZWUB010000046.1:4553-25913 GCA_964637415.1 uncultured Rikenellaceae bacterium | reverse complement strand
TTTTTCATTGCTTCAATCTTACAATCATCAGAACCGGATTGTCTGTATCTTTCAGACTGTTTGCCAGTTTTTCAAGCTCTTTTTTCTTTTCAGGAAACTTTGGAGTTGAATTTCTGAATTCATCGCTTGAGACATGGTTTTTTATCTTATATGGGTTCTGTAAACCAACAATAAACTCCCGGCCATTTTTCTTAAAATAACTTCTTGGCAAAAAACTAATACCCCCATCAAAATCATTTCTAATACCTCCTGTATATTCTGTTATATAACCTCCATCAGATTCTAAAAATGTCAGAAATGATTTATTACTATTTTTATCAATTAAAACAAGAGCAAACTTGCTAACAGGGAAACTGTAATAATATCTTATATTGATAAATCGATTAGTCTCAAATATTTGTTGTAAAAGCATGTACTTGGACATTTCCTCTAATGAAGAAATATTTGATTTTGGTAATCTATGTTCCCCAGGTGCAATTATAAAAGATGGCTTCTCGCTTAAATCAGGCAAAATTGAGAAGACAGTATCAGTAAAATCATTCCAAAAAGATAATGAATTCTCAAATTTATATATACTACCAAGGCTAAAAGTATTGCTAATAAAATCAGGTAAAGTTCTTTCTTTCTTTTTAATGATGTTGCCTAAAGTGTCAACCACTACCCATTCGTATTTTGAATTCTCAAACTGTAAACAATATGATATAAATAATCCGGAATAATAAAACTCAATTGCCTGAATCATATCTCCATATTCATTTAACGAGAAACTTCTTAAAAATTTGCCTGTTCTGGAAAAGACCTTAACTATATTTCCATTATCCAGAATATAGATTGTCCCAGTTATCTCATCAATGGCGAATGAATAACACATATTATATTCTCCAGGCCCTCTTCCAATACTTCCTATCTTTCGTTGAAGTTTTCCTTCGCTAGTAAATTCCAGTACACCGGCATTTAACGTCGATAAATAAATTGAGTTATTTACTAATATTATTTTATCATAAATCAGCCCTAATGGATATTTGTCTTCCAGGGGAATATAATTAATGTCATCAACAATATCAGCTAATGTAATTTCATTTAAGATTAGAGTCGCCGGATTAAATTTTATTAGTTCTTTATTCTCTGGCTTGCAGGAGATTAATAGAACCATAAGTATTAACAGGTTTCTATTTTGCATTTTAATCATTTTTTTGGTTTATTCTCTGAGCTAGCGTTAAATGATAAAAATTACTGAAGTTAGAAAATCCCTTTTTGATTTGATATTCGACAAAAAAATCAAATAATAGAAACTTAGTATTAAAAACCTATTTTGTTCTTATAATACAATGAATTTTTAGTCAAAGTGAGTTATTTTTAATTCTTTATTGAGAAATAAACTTACAGAAAAAATATTTAAAATTCCTGATTACTTCATTCCAGATAAATATTTTAAGAGGTTGATTTACATAATCAACCTCTATTTAACGTTCAATCTAAAATATCATTCAATTTTTTGCTTTTAAATTACAACTATTCTAACAAGGCAACCAAGTTGATCCACTGCCAATTGCTGCACAATTCCAATAACAGTCCCAGGGACCTGTTGCAGCCATATGAATTCCATTAATTGTACAAGTACAACAATACCCATCATAACCTCCCCGTAAGGTTATTAATTCCTCATTTTTCATCAATTTTTCATGGTTAATCTGTAATCTTCTAAGCTTTTTCATGATAATCAATTTAATAGTTTAAAAATTCAGATTCTTTTCCTGTTTTATCATTTCACAGGCCGTAATTCGATTAACGGGAAATGATTATCTTCGCATGTGAACACCTCCTTTCTATTTAGGAAAGGTCCGGGCGGAAAGCGTTGGCACAGGGCTCAGAGCACAGTGCCCAGAGAAGCTTCCCGCCCTTCTCTTTCAGGTTGTACAAGAAACAATTCCATTATCAACATAATTTTCATTATCGATTGCTCACTTAAATATCCTTCTCAGATATTATTCTGACTATATTTAACTTATTGTAGAAGAAAATAGCAATTCCCATCTACGCCTTTAACAGACCGTCCGCATCAAAAAAAGCTTTCAACAGAAGAAAGTTCGAAATAAGATGTAAAGGATTTTTTAATTCTGCCGGCAAAAAAATCATAAAATTCAGGATCATTCCCCCTGATTTTAAATCTTATCCTCTACAAAATATATTGATAAATTTCGGAAATCAATTCGACATGATTGCAATTAAAAAGCTGAAAAAAGCGGACAGAAATGGACAGATGCGGACAGAAGTAGACAGAACTCACTTTTAAGATAGTTTTTTATTCCGGGGAGGGCCGAATTTATTATATTTTTTTTTTAGATGATAAGGATCGATTAATCCTTGCGGAATATCAAGATTTGCTCTTTTTACCCTGAGCCCTGGGCACTGTGCATTCTTTTCAGCTTCGATCCGATATGGCCGGCACGAATTGTATGAAATCTCACTTTGTGTCCTGAGTCCTTAGCTTTAAGCTAAAAAGCCGGAATGATCTTCTTCAAATTTATTCCTTAAGTAGAACCAGAACCGTATTTAAAGAGCATATGAAGCCTTCTCCATGAAATTGCCTTCCTGCCATCGCTGTAATTCTGGTCATCCTCACCGCCATAAACAACTGCCCCTGATTGTATCCCGCTTTGGCAGATACGTCAAAGTAGATGGAAGTAGATAAAGATATGCAATCCTCCCGGCAAGACTTTGCGAAATTGTTTCCTGAAGCAGAAAATTAATTACAATTCCGGAATTGAATTCCAAATTTGTAAGATTTAAAATTGAATTTTTGTTTCAACTTCGGATTCATTTAACTGCCTGGCGACAGTCCGGTTAAAACATTTATCTTTGCCGTTACACCTCCTATCTTGTTTGAGAAAGGTCCGGGCAGGAGGTTACGCATGGTGCAGAGGTCAGAGCAAAACTTCCAGGCATTCTGGTTGGCCTACTGGAGTTTTCTTTGTCCTCCGAAATTAAATGAAGGAGGGAGACAAGGAGGGAACCATGAACTGCTTGCCCCTGGTTGCTCGCTCACTCTTTCAATCTCACAAGCATCAGGACCGGATTATCAGATTCGTTAAGGCTTTCGGCAAGTTTTATAAGTTCTTTTTTCTTTTCAGGGTATTTTGGAGTAGAATTTATAAATTCTTCAGAGGAAATTTGAGTTTTAAGCTGAAAAGGTTCTATTAATCCGACCATATATTCTCTATTATTCTCTGTGTAATAGTATGTTGGGAAGAATTTGGTACCACCATCCAGGTTATTTATTATACCTCCATATTCTGACGTTTCCCAACAAATCATATATGATTCTCTAGTCTTCTTTTCAATGATTGCCATTGTTTTCTTTTTATTAAAAAAATAGTAAATCACCCAAAATTTATTTGTTTCAAAAATTGATTTTAGAAGCATATATTGAGATAATTTTTGCTGTGGGTCAAATTGAGTCTGAGGCAATCTGTACTCACCAGGGCTTATTAGAAATGAGGTTTCACTGTTTAAATCAGAAGTGATTCTGTATACGGTATCATTATAACTATTCCAGTAAATTAAATCGTCTTTAAAGAAATAGGTCCCACTTTCTGCTCCCCAATTACTCCAGAAGATTGGCAATGTTCTTTCTTTAGTTTTGATGACATTACCTAACGTGTCTATTATTATCCAATTGTATTTTGAATCTCCAAACTGAAGGTAATTAAATAAGAATAATCTCGAGCTGTAAAATTTAACTAAATCAATATTACCAGAATATTCCTTAAATGAAATATTTCTAAGAAATTCTCCATTTTTTGAATATACTTTTATAATATTATCACTATCTTGTATATATATTGTCCCCTTTATATTATCAACTGTGAATTTTGTATGCCTATAATATTCACCAGGTCCCCTACCGATAGTCCCAATTTTTTTTTGCATTTTCCCTTCCCTGCTAAATATCATAATACCTATATCTTTAGAGGATAAATAAATCGAGTTATCTATAAAATAATAATTATAGATTAAACTTATCGGATAAATATTGTCCAACGGAATGTAAAAAATATCATCCGCTATTTCATTTAAAGAAATATCCTTTTCAATAACATTTCTTGGATCAAATTCAAAAAGACTGGGTGACTTATTATCGCAAGAGGTTATTAACATAACTAAAAGAGTCAGGAATTTTAAATTTAGAGAAATCATAATGGTATAAATATTTATTGAATTCGAAACAATATTCCATGTCAGTTTCACCAGAATTTTATGATTCTTAAGAATTGTATTACACGGATCAAGCGTTTAATCTTACTTTTAACTAGTTGTATTAGATACTTCTTAAAGGCTGTCTGTAAAAAAAGACAGCCTCATATTCACCAGAGAAGCACTATCTGATTAAAAACCCGTACTAGCAGTTCCCCATTCCACCAGATCCCCAACTTCCAGTCCAACCCATATATTCACATTGATAGACACATTCAGCATAGTTCCATGCAGCCATGTATCCCATAGGAGTCTGACCATCATAACAAATACAGCAATTGTAGTCATAACCACCTCTAAGAGTAACTAATTCCTCATTTTTCATCAATTTTTCATGATTGATCTGCAATTTCTTTAGTTTTTTCATAATAATCAATTTTATAGGTTAAAATTCAGTTCAATTCCCCTGATTTATCATTTCACAGGGCCGCTACCGGAGTCGCGGAAAATCTTTATCTTCACATAGGCAAACCCTTTCTGTTATGGAAAGGTCCGGGCAGGGGCTGAAAGCTCAGAGCGCAGAGCTCAGAGCACAGGGTAAAACCTCTGCCCTTATCTTTCAGGTTAATTATTATATTCTTTGCGCTTTCTCAACAATGTTATTGGAACAGATCCCCAAAATTTTAAATAAATTTATGCAATCGCTGTGAATTACCGGCAGGAAAAAATCGGCAATAATCGGTAATAATCGGTAAATTCCGGCCAAAATCGGACAACCAGAACTTAATCACCTGCTTTTTCTCTGAGTTCTGCTTCGCCCTCCGGAGCTTTCTTTGTCCTCCGAAATGAAATGAAGGAGGAAGCAAAGGATTGTTTCCTGAAGCAGGAAATTAATTACAATTCCGGAATTGAATTCCAAATTTGTAAGATTTAAAATTGAATTTTTGTTTCAACTGTGGGTTCATTCAACTGCCTGGCGACAGTCCTGTTAAAACAATTATCTTTGCCGTTACACCTCCTTTCCGTTATCGAAAGGTCCGGGCTGTGGCCTTATTGATAGTTTCCAGACAAAATTGATCTTTATCAAGCAAAGACTGTTTCATTGAGAATCCTTTTTCTGACCCGTGGTTTGATATACTTTTCTCTGCAGATGTCAATGTCAATTCCAAATTTGCCTTTGAAGAGATTTTTAATCTGTGATTTTATTTCGTGGAGATCCTCTGTATTTTCTTCAAATTCCACAAGCAGATCTATGTCACTTTTCACATTCTGGTCACCTCTGGCATAAGATCCGAATAGTCCAATTCTGATAATGTGAAATCTGTCCCGGAACATCTGTTTGTTCTGAGTGATGAATGATAATATCTGATCTCCTGTTGTCACCAGGTACAAAGTTATAAAAATTCAACAGATTTCTCTAAGTCAGACTCTTTAAGGCAGGAGTCATCAGGCTTCATAAAGCAATGATTTTGATTTATCAATGTTCTCCTTCAGATATTGATTTTTTATCGTTTTATTTTCCAGCAGGTCAATTTGCCTTTTGAATATTTCTTCAAGTGCAAACTTTAAATTGAAATAATTATCTGCATATTCTAACGGGTCATCTGAATCAATCTCAACTATAAAATCAATATCACTGCTTTCCGTGAATTCATCTGTCAATACAGATCCAAAAACATAGGGTGTCCTGACTTTATTCTCCCTGCATAAAATTCTTATATCACCCATGTATTTTTTTAAATCCATCAATATACTCATACTATCAATTTTACATAAATAATATTTGTATTCGATTTACAAGATATTAAAAGAATGTACACAAATAAGCATCTTATTTTCATTTCAATTTTGTTCTTTAAAATGTTGAAGGAGGTTGAATGTATAAATCTATCAGCCTCTGCTGCTCAAAAATACAAGCGCCATTATTACAGAAACATACAACAGGCGAGAGGTGGTCAGTTAACTCCGGTGGAGAGTGGTCAATGTCACCGGTTCACGCAATTGAATTATTTTAAGGCCAATAAGGAAATCAAACATTAAAATATCATATTTTTAATGTTTGCCCTGCAGATTATTGCTATATTTGATGCCAGAAGTTAAGCAAACATTAAAATGTTTACTAATTAATGTCTGAATTATTGTATCAAATCAATCCCGACAGAAATGTCCCATGGAACAATCTTCCACTGTTGCCAATAAGAAAAGAACTTTATCAGACTGTAGAGATATTTGAGAAACTGGGAGATGCAAAAGCCGCATTGGCAAGGCTGCAAGGTCGTAGTATTGTGATACCCAATCAAGGTTTATTAATCAACACTATCAGCTTGCAGGAAGCAAAAATTTCAAGTGCTATTGAGAACATTTTCACAACGGATGATGAATTATACAAAGCATATAGTGACCAAACCAATGAAATTACCGGAGCTTCAAAGGAGGTGTTAAGGTATAAAGAGGCACTATGGTCCGGTTACAATTATTTGAAAAACCAGGATTATTTTGATATAGCGTATTTTATTAAAGTCTTTCAGGAAATTAAGCAGACAAAAGAAGAGGTACGGCCTGATTTTTTAAATACAACAATAAAACAAGGTGGCACAGGACTTACTGCCGGTCAGGTTGTTTATACTCCGCCGAAGGGTCAGGCGATAATTAATGAAAAGTTAGACAACCTGGTAACCTTTTTAAACGATGATGAAAATTTCAAAATGGATTATTTGTTTAAAGTAGCAATAGCACATTATCAATTTGAAGCTATTCATCCTTTTCGTGATGGCAACGGCCGGACAGGTCGGGTTTTTAATATCAATTATCTGACAAAAAAAGGATTACTCGATATCCCGATACTCTTTCTGAGCCGATATATATTAGACCATAAAGATGATTATTACTCGGGACTATCCGGAGTTTCTCAAAGAGGTAATTGGAGGGGCTGGCTTTTATTCATGTTTAAAGCTATTGAATATACATCCATAATTACTTTCCAGAAAATCAATGAGATTGTATCAGCTAAAGATTCAATTTTAGAGTTTATTAAAAAAGACGCCAGGAAAGTTAGAAATCCTGAAGGCCTGGTAAATGCATTGTTTACTCAACCCTTTACAAAAGTAAACCACCTGGTTGATTCAGGAATATATGCTGAAAATACTGCAAGGGATTATTTAAACAGATTATGTGATATACATGTTCTCGAGAAAAAAGAAATTGAAGGCCGTCATTATTATCAGAATCTTGAATTATATCGCATACTTTCTGAATAAAAACTCCAAAATTAAATACTGCTAAATCAAATAGTTTAATTATGGATGTGGGACTTTGGAAGTGAAATAACATAATGAACATACAATACATTACAGATACAAAAGGACGTAAAAGTGCTGTACAACTCCCCCTTAAGTACTGGGAACAGATACAAAAAGACCTAGAAGAACTTGACCGTTTAAGGAACAAAAAGCTTTTTATGACCGAACTGGCTGAAGCTGTTGAAGAAATGAAGCTGATTCAGAGAAGTATCTGACCACAATATCTTTACTTCCATGAATCTATCTGATCAAGAAGATTTCGTGATTCTGTAACTCTTCCATTGTTGAAATCATTCTCAGATTTATCAATTATTTCATCGAATTCGTTCATTGTCAGAGGACGCAACTCCTTATCAAGCTGTTTCTTTCTTTCAAATCTAAGCAACTTTTCAAATTTAGTTACGAGTTCATCATCAGCAACCCGAAGGAATTCCTGAATGAAATGTATCTTTCTTGCCTGAATATCCATAATCCTGGTTATTTATCACATCAAAATTAATATATTTTGATATTTAGTCCTCCTCAGGAAAGAAGTTTTTTGTATAAAGGCCCTAAGATGCATAAGCCGGTTTCCTTGACAACATTCCGCCGGAGAAACAAACATTCTTATATTAATCTATAAATCATGATATTAAGTCCGGCCTTGCGTGGTCAAATTACGCCGGCGTGAGGTGGTCAGAATCACCGGCTTCTGCAATGATTACCAAATCGTATTTTTATAATGCTTCTTAATATTTCTGTCCTTACTGATCAGCTTAGAATTATTAATTGAGGCATCCGCAACGATAATCCTATCAAACGGGTCACGGGTAAATGATAAATGTATTGCCTGTCTTACAATGCTATCAAAGTTATTATCGCTATACATTAATCCTATTTCATCAATTAATGTATCTATGATATGGCCCGGTTCATATATTACCCTTTTGATTTCAAACAAATATTGGATTTCCAATTTTACAATATGTGAAATACAAACCTGTTCTGAATTTATCAATTTTAATACTTTTGGGTTAAAAAGGTCAAGCTGACCAGAATATAACCAAACTACCGCATGTGTATCTAAAAAAATCATGCTTTCCATTCCTTCTCCCAATCATTGTATATTATTTCATCAGGCTTACAGTTCATGACTTCCCTTTTTTTAAGGTTTTTAAGCTTTAATTTTGGTTGCTCCATAATAATTTTCAAGACCTTGTTTTTCCTTTTTATTTCAATAGGCTTCCCTGTTGAAATCACCTGGTCTAAAAGATTGTATAAATTCCGCCTTAATTCAGATGGTGTTATCATATTATTATGTTTTTACAAAGATATATTAAACGTACGTAATAAACAAATTTAAACGTACGTTATTTAAGTTTTTATCAGCATAAAATGGACATATTTCAGTAACATGTCCATAAATATTAAAATATTGGACCAGATGGATTCAACACTGAATTATGGATCTGAAGTTTACTACCTGAATGATGACCTGATAAGAATTCTGGCCGGGTAAAATTATAATTCGGGTCGCTGATACTAATTCTTACAGCACACCAGTGCGCTGACATGCTCTGAACCATTCAGTATCCCGGATGATCCGGAACTGCTTATTCTGAATGTCCGCGGAATTACCCTGAAACCTTTTTCCTTATAATGTTCCTTTAAACAGAACCTGCAGATAACTGCAGCTTTAAAATATTTCTGTCCCTCTTCATAGGCGCTTCTCCCGGATTGAAAAGTTCCCAGAAAGATATGCTTCCCGCGTCCGGGTAAAAACGGACAACCCTCCCTGTGTATTGAATACATCCCGTCAGTCCGGGGCTTCGTACAGATAAAATACTTTTCTCCCATCTTTTTGCATGTTTTTCTGTTTAATGGGCATTGACCCCAAATTGTTACCCTCAAAAGCTCATAAAAATCACGTATTACTGTAAAAAAATGTTAAGTTGCTGATAATCTGCATAAAACAATATTTTTGCTTGTAACCAGCTGACTATCTGCATTTTTGAAAATATATTGCAAAATGAGGGTAACAATTTCAGGTACATTCGGATTAAACGGTTTTAAAGTTTAATTTAAAACCAAGAAATCATGAAAACAGCTGACAAAAAAACCGCAACAGAAAGAAATTATTCAAACTTCGTTTCCGGATTATCCGAAAAATACATTCTTAATTCCATTGAAATGCTGCATGTAAGAGGAGGAGAAGGTGAAGGAAACGGCTGTGAGCCAATCATAATTTCTCCGATTAAATCCTAACAGTCAGTGATTTAATCATATCGGGAAGAGCGTCCTTCAAAATCTGGCGCTCTTTTTTTATTCCTTAATTATCCATTTTAACTAAATTGCAGAAAAAAGTTGAATAAATAAAGCCAAAATGACTTGCAGATTTGCATTTACGGTATTTTGGGTATTTAGTATTTACATTCCTTCGCTATCAGTTTCCGTGGCAGAGACTACAGATCCTGATTCTCTCTATCTTGAGTTTCTGGATAGCTATAAGGCCGGTGAACTTATAGATGCCGAGACGAAACTCCTTCTGATACTGGACTCAAAAGGAGATCTAAAAGAACATCAATTAATTGCAGCTAACAACAACCTGGGTGTCGTTAACCAGATGCTCGGGAAATATGAAATAGCGCTTGAATATTATAATATTGCAGAACAGCTGGTAAACGGGAAAGATCAATACCTTAATAATCTGGCTGATATTTACACGAATAAAGCAAACATTTTACTATTCAAGAAATCTTATGACCTTGCAATCGGATATTATGAAAAGAGCATCAGGATATTCGGTAATCTTGATCCGGATGATAAAAGGGTTCTGTCGTCCCTGGCTTCCACTTACCTGAACACTGGATTAGTATTGCTTACTAATAAGGATTTTAATAAGGCTCTTGATTATTTCAACAAAAGTCTTGAAATAAAAGAGACTAATGGTTTTACCGGATCTGAGCTTGTCTACCTGAACATCGCGAAAGCCTGGATGGGATTAAAAGATCCTGTCAAAGCAGAAGATTATTTCAAAAGAAGTATTGAGAGATCAGTCGTAAGGTATAATAAAGATCACTTCAGACTGGCGGAAGTATATTTTGATTACGGATTATTCCTGGAATCAAAAGGGAGATTTGCGGAAGCCCTGGAAGCACATAATAAAGCTCTTTCAATCAGCCAGAACAATTACGGGAAGAAGCACCCCCTTGTTTCCCTGGCATATAAGCACATCGGGGATCATTTTCTTAAACAGGATGATTATAACAGTGCAGCAGATTATTATCAGAAATCACTTATTGCCGTTGTAAATGATTTCAATGATCCCGACATAAAATCTAATCCCGATATAGATTCAGTGCTGTTCGACATAAGACTGCTGGACAATCTTAAAAGTAAATCCCTGGCACTCAAATTACTTGCTTCAGAACAAACTGATGAAGATCAGAAGCTTCAGACCATGGGGAAAAGCCTTGAAACTATAGAACTTGCTCTACTGCTCACAGAAAGGATAAGAAACAGCTATCTCACGGAAGAGAGCCGTCTCTACCTTTCAGAAAACGAAAAGGAGACTTCAATTGCTGCAATCGGTATTGCCGGGGAATTACAATCCCTGACAGGAGACCGTTCATTGACAGAAAAAATGTATACAATAGCAATCAATGAAAAAGCTGCTGTACTCAGAAATGAAATAAAGGAGAATAACTTTTATCTCACATCAGGGATACCTGATTCCCCCGGCAAACTACGAAGCAATATTGCGTCAAATATTGCTGCATATAATAAAATGATAATGGACGAATCACTCAGGGCAATACCTGATAACAATAAGATATCGCTCTGGAAGGATGCTGTTTTTGAAATGAACAGGAAGATGGAGAAGATCAGCGACGATATAAACCGTAATTATCCTGAATATATTGATCTGCTCGGAAAAACTGAACCTCCCGGACTGGATGAAATTCAGAAGAATCTCGATTGCAATGAGACTATCCTGGATTATATGATTTCAAATCAACACGCTGACGGACACCGGGACCTGTATATCTTTGTGATTACAAGGAAAAATCTGAAATGTCTGAAGTTAAATCCCGATACATCTTTTTCAAAATACGCGAAGATCCTGAATAATTATCATTACGGCTACTCTCCCGGCGCTTATACTGATCAGGCCGACGCACTTTATTATATGTACATCAACCTGATAAAACCCGCAGAAGCTTATTTTGCCGGGAAACGGCTTATAATAATACCTGATGAAGAGATCGGATGGCTGCCGTTTGATGCCTTTCTTGTTAATGAACCCGACAGGACCAGGAGTGACTGGGACGGAATACGTTACCTGATCCATGAGTACACAATTTCATATTCCTACTCCTCATCGATGCTGAAATATACAGGAGGCAGGAAAAATAAAACAAGTAATGTATTTGCGTTTCATCCCGACTATATTGATTCAGGGAATTACCGGGGATCAGCCGGGAAGCTGCCGGGAGCTGCTGATGAGATTGAATCAATTTATAAATTTTTCAGGGGAATCAAATTTTCAGGAACACAGGCCTCTGAAACAGATTTCATTAATGTAATCCATGAACCTGTCATTTTTCATCTTGCCATGCATGGGATTTCCGATACTGTTAATTCAAAATATTCATATCTTCTCTTTGATACTCAGTCAGATACAATATCGGACGGGAAATTGTTTAATTATGAGATCAGTGTTGCACAGATCAGGTCTCCGATGGTTGTCCTGAGCGCCTGCAATTCCGGCAAAGGCACTCTTTATCATGGTGAAGGACTGATGAGCCTTGCACGCGGATTCACCCTTGCAGGAGCATCATCGGTTGTAAGGACCGCGTGGGAAGTTAATGATGAAACAAGTGCAATGATCATCACCAGATTTTATTATTATCTGTCAAAGGGAAAATATAAAGATGAAGCCCTGCGTCTTTCAAAACTCGATTACCTGAAGGAGATACCCCCTGCATTTGCAGGTCCTTATTACTGGGCAGCCTATGAAGTTATGGGAAACACAACTCCTGTTGCCGGAAACAGAAGGTTCCTCCTGCTTATTATCGCACTGATTGCAGGAGCCGGTTTACTTTTTTACTTTCTAAGACGCCGGAGGATCTTCTCCGAACGTTCAGTATAGAAACCAGTATCATGTGCAAGATCTTCAAAGCATTTAACAGCTTTCCCATGGTTACCTGTCTTCAACCAGACAAGTCCGAGATACCATCTGGCATCTTTATTGAATTCTCCCGGATTGCCGGCAAGTGATTCAAGCAATCTTATTGCCCTGTCATAATTGTTAAGCTCAATAAGTGAAACGCCCAGATAAAACCTTGGCAGATCTGTATCAGGTTCCTTCAGAAGGACATTTGAAAATTCAACTGCAGCCAGCTGGAAATTTCCGCTTCTATAGCTTTCAAGGGCCGTTCTGAGACTTTCATCGCTTCCCGCACCGGAGCTTCTTGTTGCCAGGGAAGCCGCATAATATGGTTCATAATACCGGCTGAAAATCTTATCCGGATTGCCCGACGGGATAAAGAACTTAATAAGAAAAGCAAAAACAAGGACCGCTGCAGCTGCTATTGATGCATACCTTAATATCCTGCTCCTGCCCTGATGTGAGTTTTCAGACTCATAATTATCAATTAACGGACTCTTTATTTCATTCTGAAGAGAACCAGTAACGAAATCCCTTATCTCACTTGTTTTCTTTTCCGATTCTTTCTGCTTTCGCTCATGCCACTCTTTAATCCATGCCGAAGAAATACTCTCAAGATTCTTATCCTTTATCTCCTGTTTGATCTGAACTATTTCCTCATCTAAAAGCCTGTCGGGATCATCTTCTGCAAGGCTACCCTGAATAAAGTTCCGGATTTCATTATCATGTGATTTCCTACCGGTGAATTCCGAAACAATCGGCGCAACCCGATCACAGGTCTCATCACGGGATGGATCATTCATAACCTCTTCAATATCCTTATGACCCCTGAAATAATCGCTTATCCTTCCGAACAGAAGAGCATCTCCTGGAGTCTGTACCAGCTCATCATCCCAGGCTTCTGACTTCCCTGATACTTTCAGCTTATGTTTACTATGCTCATCTGATGTTTTCATCCTCAGCCAATCATTTACTTTGAATGCAATATTCCTTTTGATGATGATAGATCACCATCCACCAAACTTTCTTTGCCCGCAATCTTCATGTAATCCGGATGACTTTTAACTTTTCTGACCAGCTCAGCCTGTGCTTCAGACTTTTTCTTCCTGACATAACCATATGTCAGACCAAGCTTATCGGCAATTTCCTGAGGTGACATTTCTTCCCAGTAAAGTGTAAGTATTTTTTTATGAGAAGGTTCGAGTGATTCAAAAACGCCCCTGAAAATATCCTCGCACAACCTGTCATCCATTATCTCTGTGAAATCTTTATCATTGCTGTCATCGAGTCTGCGCCGGAAATAGTTGGCCGCTACCTTTCTTTTTACAAGGATATCGTTCCAGAGCTTTTCACAAATACAATAAAGAAATGTCTTGAACTTGCATGTAAGTGCAAATTCCTTATTATCAATATTTTCTATAATTATCATCAATCCATCCTGGAAGATATCCTTAGCATCTTCGGATGTTCCGCCCATCCTGGTGACCATAAGCCTTATCATGGGAAGATACCTGTCGGAAAGGTAGCGGACTACATAACTTTGCCGGTTACGCAGGCATTCAATTATTTCATTATCCGTATATTCTTTCACAACAAGCTACCCCCTGACAGTAAAATGCACCTCAAATTTAGAAAATTTTTCAAGAAACTGAAAAATAATTGCCTTCGTGAGGGTAACAATTCCGACCCTATCCGGATTAAACGGTGATTTAGCATATTAAAACAAATATAAAATAGTTTAAACTGCTGATATTGTTCGCTTTGTCGTTTTCAGGTAAAAAGGAGTGTTTGTTCCTCCGTCATTATATTTCACAGAACCGGAATAAAAGGTATGTGAATATGATTGGTATTTATTTCCCTTCAACCGAAATCCAAACTTTATTGATATGACAACAAAATTGATCTTCAGATTCGTTCTGATAATTCTTCCATGGCTTCTAAGTATCCCACCGGCAAAAGGCCAGACCTTCTCTGTCAGGTTTGATCTTGCGGATCTCTGCAGGAAAAACCAGTTTGAAACAATTAACAGGCAACTTTCATGGTTTTATGAAAATGATAAAAAAGCTGTCAGCTTATCAAAGAATGAAGATGAAGGGATTGCCTGGATAAAGGGAGTTGAATTTTCAAACGGAACTATTGAAATTGATATTAGGGGAAAGGATAATTTTCAGGAGAGTTTTGCAGGAATTGCATTCCATGGATCTGATGGTGATACTCTGGATGCAATATATTTCAGGCCTTTCAATTTTCAGTCTTCCGATTCTGTACAAAGAGCTCATGCGGTTCAGTATATCTCTCATCCGGACTTTGCCTGGTCTGCTCTCAGGGAAAAATATCCCGGTGAATATGAAAAACCTGTATTCCCATCTCCAGACGGCAATGGATGGTTTCATGTAAAGATTGTTGTACAATATCCTGATGTTACTGTTTATGTTGATGGGAATGATATTCCCTGTCTGAGTATAAAGAAATTAAATGAAAGGAGATCAGGAAAGATAGGGTTATGGGCAGGTAGGAATTCTGACGGGGACTTTGCCAATCTTGTTATCAGTACTACGAGGAAGAGGTAGAGGTTAAGATTGAGTTACGAGCAGAGGCTCCCCTCCTGGAGAGCCTGTCCCACGCAGCGGGAGGCTGGGGGTGGGTAAATCATAGGCTGAGGTTGAGATTAAGGTTGAGGTTGAGTTTCGAGCAGAGGCTCCCCTCCTTGGAGAGCCTGTCCCGCGCAGCGGGAGGCTGGGGGTGGGTAAATCAGAGGCTGAGGTTGAGGTTAAGGTTAAGGGGTGAATCCGACTAAATCTGAAAGCTGTGCCAATCGGCAATCTATCTTATATCGTTATTATACAGCAAATTGAGAAGGGTTTAATACTACCCTGTTTTTTCTTTACATTTCCCTTAAAAAATATTTTTTATTTCCCAGAAAATTTCTTATTTTTACTCATTCTTAGTTGAGAATGATTCTTATTTAAGAATGAATATCAAATGAGAACGATTATCATTTGAGAACCAATATTATATGATTGCCTTTCTTATTTAAGAATAATTCCTCAGGAATAACTCATCTGAGAATACTGTCAAAATACATCAAAACTCTATGGCAAATAAGGATGTAATTAGAATACTTACTGAAAACGGACTGAAGGTAACCCCCCAGAGAACTGCTGTCCTCGAAGTTGTACTGAGCCTCCATAACCATCCCACTGCTGACTATATTACCCGTTACATCAGAATAAATTATCCAAATATCCCTATCGGTACTGTCTATAAAATACTTGAAACATTCGTTCAGAAAGGCATAGTTAAAAGAGTAACGACCGAAAACGAAATATTAAGGTATGATGCAGTAAAAGAAAAACACCATCATCTTTATTGTAATGACTCCGAACGGATCGAAGATTACTATGATGAAGAACTTAATAAAATGATAAGCGATTATTTTTCCCACAAAAGAATCCCTGATTTCACTATTGAGGACTTCAAATTGCAGATCAACGGAAAATTCACTGATAAAAACAAGGGAGATAATCTCCGGTAAAGTTGTTTGGTTACAGGAAGCGGTAATCAGTAATCAGTAAGCGGTAAGCGGTAAGAAGAAGAAGAAGAAGAGAAAACTTAGAAATAATAACTTAACTAATAACAAATCTTAAACGAACAATCATGGCAGAAATTGGAAGATCAATTGTAAAAATGGATGTTGATGAGTTGCTTAATCTCCTCAACAAGGCGCTGGCCGATGAATGGCTGGCATATTATCAGTACTGGATTGGCGCAAAAGTAGTCAAAGGCCCCATGAAGGATGCTGTAACTGCAGAACTTACACTTCACGCTACAGAAGAACTGAGTCACGCTGAACTTCTTGCAACAAGAATTGTCCAGCTGGGCGGAACACCGGTTCTGTCACCCGATGAATGGTCAAAGATCACAAATTGTGGTTACGATGCACCCGAAGATCCTTATGTTGAAATTATACTGGATCAGAATATAAAAGGTGAGCAGTGCGCTATCCAAACTTACAGCACACTCCTTGACATTACAAGAGAAGCCGATCCCGTGACTTATAATATAATCCTGCAGATTATAACCGATGAAGTCGAACACGAGGAAGATCTGGCAGCTTTAAAGGAGGACCTTGAACTGATGCTGGCGAGAAGAAAGTAATTCCAGGTTCAGCTTAACGGCTCTGAAACATCACATAAAACAATTACAGGGAAACTTTTACTAAATCAATTAATAAACATTAAAAATCAAAATTATGGAAGAAAAAACTTATTCAATGCCACGTATCGGAGAAAAAGCTCCTGAATTCAAAGCAGTTACAACACAGGGTGACATTAATTTCCCGGGTGATTACAAGGGAAGCTGGGTGATATTATTCAGCCATCCTGCCGATTTTACTCCGGTATGTACTTCGGAGTTCATGACATTTGCCAGTATGGAAAAGCAGTTCAATGAAGCTAACTGTAAACTTGTAGGCCTGTCAGTTGACGGACTCTACAGCCATATTGCATGGCTTCGCACAATTAAAGAAAAGATTGAATATAAAGGTATGAAGAATGTTGAAGTTACCTTCCCACTCATCGAGGATATTACAATGGAAGTGGCAAAGACATACGGAATGCTTCAGCCCGGTGAAAGTTCCACAAAAGCTGTAAGGGCAGTATTCTTCATTGACCCTAAAGGTATAATCCGCACTATCATTTATTATCCTTTAAGTCTTGGCCGTAACTTCGACGAATTATACAGGGCGCTGATCGGTCTGCAGACTGCTGATGCTTTTGGGGTTGCACTTCCTGCCGACTGGAGACCCGGTGATGACGTCATTGTTCCTACTGCCGGTTCCTGCGGAACAGCAAAGGAAAGAATGGAAAGCAAGGATGAGATGAAATGCTACGACTGGTTCTTCTGCACAAAAAAGCTTGATAAGGAAAAAATCCTCGGTACAATACTTAAGAAATAAACAAAATCCCTTTTCTTCTGTTCTTACCTCTGTGGAACTCTGTGTGAACTCTGTGGAACTCTGTGTAATTTTCCTTTTTTTTTAAGAACTTACACAGAGAGACACAGAGAAGACACAGAGTTCCACAGAGGTTTAATTTTAAAACTTGAAATATGGAAATAACATTTGAAGGAGGAAAAGTAATTACAGCTCACAACAATGGTCATATCATCAAAACCGACCAACCGCTTGACAATGGTGGTACAAATACCGCACCCGCTCCTTTTGATCTCTTTCTTGCATCAATCGGTACCTGCGCCGGTATTTATGTAAAATCATTCTGCGATAACCGAGGTATTCCGGCAGAAGGAATTAAAATTATCCAGACTACCGAATGGAATAAAGAGAAAGGAGTGCCCGGGTCAATAATACTAGATATCAAAGTCCCTGAAGGATTTCCGGAGAAATATAAAGCGTCGCTGGTTCATGTAGCAGGACTTTGTCTGGTTAAAAAGAGCATTGCCGATCCTCCGAAATTTGAAATTGTAACTTCACTATCCTGAAGATATAATCTCAGTAAAATCCTTCACAAATAAAAGAGGCTGTCTCAAAAGTCTCAATCTACACCCCTCCCCCCCAAAGGGGGCTTAAAAAGAGTATCCGTAGTTCAATAAGTCCCCCTTGGGGGATTTAGGGGTAAAACGATAAAAGGAGGCTTTTGAGACAACCTCCTTTTTGTATTATATTGACAATTATCGGTATTATAACCTTTTACATGAGGTACATATTTATCAGTTGCTCAAACAGCTCCTGTTTACCGCTGATAACTTTCGGATCACCGCCTTTAACAGCCAGGTCTCTCAATTGCTCAAGAGTGAGTTTCCCTTTCTCGTAATCCTTACCCGGCCCTTTGTCAAAAGAAGCATATCTTTTCCTTCTCATCTCAAGGTAATCACTCTCCCTGAGTATCTTATCCGCTATCAGCAGAGATCTGGCAAATGTATCCATACCGCTAATATGTGCAATGAACAGATCTTCAGGGTCCGTTGAATTTCTCCTTATATGGGCATCAAAATTTATACCGCCCGTTTTGAAACCTCCTGCCTGCATTACCACCATCATTGCCTCGGTGATCTCATAAACATTTGTCGGGAATTCATCCGTATCCCATCCGTTCTGAGGATCACCCTTGTTGGCATCAATGCTCCCAAGCATTCCTGCATCAGCTGCAACCTGCAGATCATGCACAAATGAGTGCCCTGCAAGTGTTGCGTGATTTGCTTCAATATTTAGTTTGAAATCTTTTTCAAGCCCGTAATGACGGAGAAATCCGATAACAGTTCCGGAATCATAGTCGTACTGGTGCTTTGTAGGCTCCATTGGTTTCGGTTCGATCAGGAAGTTACCTTTGAATCCGTTCTTTCTTCCATAATCCCTTGCAAGCGTCAGCATCATTGCCATATGATCGAGCTCTCTTTTCATATCTGTATTATGAAGGCTCATATATCCTTCCCTTCCGCCCCAGAATACATAATTTTCACCTCCGAGCTCTATTGTGGCATGTATTGCATTCCTTAACTGAGTGGCGACATGAGGCAAAACAGCAAAATCAGGATTTGTGGCAGCCCCGTTCATATAACGCGGATGAGAGAAAAGATTTGCCGTTCCCCACAATAGTTTTACACCTGTCTGCTTCTGCAGCTTCTTCATCTCAGGCAATATTTTTTCCAGGCGTTTCTCGATCTCAAGAACAGATCCATTCCCCACCACATCAACATCATGAAAGCAATAAAAGCCTGTTCCGATCTTGGTAAAGAACTCAAAAGCAGCATCAAGCTTCATTCTTGTCCTATCATCATTATTTGGCGCGCTGTCCCATTCGAAAATATGTGTCGGATCACCAAACTGATCACTGCCATTACCGCAGAATGAATGCCAGTAAGCGATTGCAAAACGAAGATGGTCCTTCATCTTCTTACCCGATACGATCTGATCAGGATTATACCATTTGAATGCTAGGGGGCTCTTTGATTTATTTCCCTCAAATTTTATTTTCCCTATCCCGGGAAAATATTCTTTTTCAAGTTTTTTAGCCATATTTTATAGTTTAATTATACTTCTTTCAGATTATTAAGCCAGGTTGAATATGCCGCTTCATAAGCAGCGGTCTTTTCTTTTTCGGGAGATGTTGTCCCGACAGCCTTTAGTCCCGTAAATGCCTCACTTACCGATTTATAATAACCGCATCCTATACCTGCGCCTCTGGCTGCTCCTACCGAACCATCAGTATTATACAGATGTATCTCGGTCCCTGTTATACATGACAGCGCTTCCCTGAAAACATTGCTCCTGAACATATTTGCAGCGCCTGCCCTGATCACTTTCGGCACTATGCCTGTCTCTTTCATAATGTCAAATCCGAATCTGATTGAAAATACAATTCCTTCCTGAGCAGCTCTGAAAAGATGGGATGTGTTATGTATGTTGAAGTTAAGACCGAGTATACGCGCACCGATATTTTTATTTCCAAGCATCCTCTCTGCTCCATTACCGAAAGGAAGTACCGAAAGCCCTTCTGCCCCGATCTCCGTCTTCGATGCCATATCGTTCATCACCATATATGAAACATTGTTCCCTGCATTCCGTCTCAGCCAGGAATTCAGAATGCCGGTCCCGTTAATGCAAAGCAGAACTCCCAGACGCGGATCAGTCTGGGTGTGATTAACATGCAGAAAGGTATTAACACGTGACATCGGATCATATTTCTTCTGATCGGTTACACCATAGATAACACCTGATGTTCCTGCTGTAGCAGCAACTTCACCCGGATTGAAAACATTAAGTGACAATGCATTATTTGGCTGATCTCCTGCACGGTAGGAGACAGGTACTCCTTCAGGAAGATCAAGTTCCTTTGCAGCCGCAGCCGTAATTTTTCCCTGGATAGAAAAAGAGGGCATTACTTCGGGTATCAGATCCCTGTTGAACCCATGGAAACCAAGCAGCTCATCAGAGATCCTGTTTTCTGCAAAATCCCAGAATATCCCTTCCGACAATCCGGAAAAGGTTGTTACGGCATCTCCGGTCATTCTTAGGGCAATATAATCACCCGGAAGCATTATTTTATGAATTTTCCCATAGGTTTCAGGCTCATTTTCCTTTACCCATGCCAGCTTGGATGCAGTGAAATTACCCGGTGAATTCAGCATATGCCCCAGGCAAAATTCCTTGCCCAGACTATTGAATGCTGATTCGCCGTATCCGACAGCCCTGCTGTCGCACCATATAATGGACGGGCGCAAAACATTATAGCTTTTATCAACTATAACAAGACCGTGCATCTGGTAAGAAATACCGATTGCTCCAATATCCTGTTTCTTTGCGCCAAGCTGACTGTTACAGTCTGCGATGGAAGCTTTAATATTCTTCCACCATATTTCGGGATCCTGCTCAGCCCAGCCCGGTCTGTCAGCAATGATCTTCATCTCATCTTTCGGATAAAATGCTGAAGCCAGACAACTTCCTGATTCACCGTCAATAACCGAAGCCTTGACCGATGAACTACCGAGATCCAATCCGAGTAAAAGCATAGTTTAAAGTTTGGAGTTTGAAGTTTAGAGTTTAAAGAGCATAAAGTTACTATTTTATTTGCAAACAACTTTAAGTACTCCAAACTTCAAACTCCAAACTCCAAACTCCAAACTCTAGCTCACTGCCCTCATCCCTTCCTCACTGTTGATTCCCTGACAATCAGTTTATGCTTCAGAACTATTGTACTTAAT
>CAZWUB010000046.1:0-4453 GCA_964637415.1 uncultured Rikenellaceae bacterium | reverse complement strand
CCTCACTGTTGATTCCCTGACAATCAGTTTATGCTTCAGAACTATTGTACTTAATCCAATCGTTTCCCTGTTGTTCAGCTTGTTTATAAGCGATGTGGCTGCAATCTCTCCGATTTCGGCAGCCGGATAGTCGATTGTCGTAAGATTGGGCTTTATGACCTTGCTTACCGGTTCATTATTGAATCCTGCAACAGCTATATCATCAGGCACCTTAATCCCTTCTTTCTGAAGCTCACAGATTGCAGCAACTGCCGAAGTATCGTTCGCTGTAAAAATTCCGTCCGGCGGGTTTTTCATCTTCAGGATTTTCCTGGCAGCATTTGCTCCGGCTTCATTATTCAGCTCACTGATCACCAGAAGCTCATCATCAAATTTCAATCCGCCTTCATTAAGAGCAAGCCTGTATCCTCTCAGCCGTTCAGAGTATACATTACGTAACAGATTCCCGCCCAGATGCATAATACGGCGGCAACCCTGATCTATCAGGTGACGGGTTATCTCATATCCTGCCTTGAAATTGTCTATCACAACACTCATGCAATCATTGCATTCTGCTACCCGGTCAAAAAAGACAACAGGTATACCATTATTAAACAGTACATTGAAATGATCAAGATTATCGGAATCATATGCCAGGGAGATAAGAAGTCCGTCAACCCGGCTGCTGAAAAGAGTGGACACACATGATATCTCCTGCTTTCCCGATTCCTGTGACTGGCTTATTATCAGACCATAACCTAAGCGGTTAGTTGTCTTTTCCATCCCTGAAATGGCAGTGGCCATAAAGTAGCTGTTCAGCTTGGGGACTACAACTCCTATTGTCTCGGTGCTCTTTTTTCTGAGGTTGCTCGCAAATTTGTTCTGCCTGTATCCCATTTCGCCGGCAAGCCTCTTTATTTTTCTGCAGGTTTCTTTCTTTATGTGGGGATGATCCTTCAGCCCCCGGCTGACAGTTGAAGGTGAAATTTTCAGAGCTTTTGCAACATCATAAATTGTTACCTCTTTATAGTTTTTCATAATACAGTCTTCTGTTACAAAAATAACACAAATGGGAGGATTAAGAAATTTTCAGGGTTATAATCTGCAATCGATTGCAGATATTATATTTTTAATTATTTTTATTCGAAATTTATGGTCCGACTTATTAATTCACTATAAAAACTCCGGAGATGTTCAGAAGAATCGTCTTAACCTGTTTTGCCGTACTTTTTACATTAACTGTTTTCGGCCAGAAAATAGCATCCTTTGAAGTTATTTTTTCGAAGGGAACAACAGGACTTGATATTCCTGTAAGTATTGATCTTGACCAGGTAACATATCTGGCAGATACTCTGCTGTCACTTTTCGAAATTAAAGGCACCACAAAAACACCGATCCCTATCCAGGTTGAACAGGGAAATCCCCGCAAACTGCACTGGATGGTTGCTACAGGAATAAGTGCAAACGAAAAGCATTTATTCGAGCTTCATAATGGAAGGGCAAAGACCGGAGAAATAATAAAAGCTGAAGTCAGGGATGGTGCACTTGTGATCCACAAGGGAGAGAACAACTTCCTCCAGTATTATTTTAAAACAGTTTATCCTCCTGCAGGAGTAGACACAGTATATAAGCGCAGCGGGTTCATACACCCGTTGTGGTCTCCGCACGGACAGGAACTTACCCGCATCCAGCCGCCGGATCATTACCATCATTACGGGATATGGAATCCGTGGACCCACGTTGCATTCGAGGGAGAAACAATTGATTTCTGGAATATCAACAGCCGTCAGGGAACTGTAAGGTTCGCTGATTTCGTATCTGTCGTTAACGGTCCGGTCTTTTCAGAATTTGATGCTCTTCACGACCATGTTGTCTTTAAAAAAGGAGGTGGTGAAAAGACAGCCATGAAAGAGCTGCATGGTGTAAGGGTATATTCTCCCGGTAAAAACAAAGACTTTTTTATTGTCGATTTTAATTTCCTTATGAATTGTGCAGGAGAAAGTCCTGTTAAACTGCTTGAATACCGTTATGCCGGACTGGGATGGAGAACAACACGGGAATGGGATAATAAAAACAGCATGGTTCTGACATCTGAAGGGAAAACACGAAAAGATGCAGACGGATCCAAAGCAAGGTGGTGTATTGTACAGGGAACAATAGGCGATGATTATGCCGGTGTTGTAATGATGTCGTTCCCCACCAATTATAATTTCCCTGAACCTCTTCGTATTTGGCCCGAAAACCAGTATAACCGTGGTGACATGTTTGCCAATTTCTGTCCGACAAAAGACATGGACTGGCTGCTGATGCCCGGCCGTAATTATGTACTCCGTTACCGCTTCCTGGTTTATAACGGAAAGCTCGATAAAGATAAAGCCGGAAATGCATGGGAATACTTTGCCAATCCTCCGGAAATATCAATAAAAAAATAAAAAATAACTTCAGGATGTAATTTTTTTTTGCAATCGGTTGCAATATCCTGTAAAGTTTGTAAATTTGACATACCGCTTTAACCTGATCGGGAAAAGTCTGGTCGTATTGTTTCATCATGATACTTAGGCAGAATTACAGATATTATTTTCTAATAACCCTTTAAATTTTAATCTATGGGCAAAAAACTTCTGTTGCTGATTGTGCTTGCCGGAATTTCATTAAGCATGGCAGCCCAAAAAGTTGTTACTGGAAAAGTAACGGATGAGGACCTTACCCCCCTGGCTGGCGTAGCGGTCATGGTAAAGGGTACAACAATTGGTACCCTGACAGAATCGGACGGTTCTTTCAGGTTATCTGTTCCCCCGGATGCCAGAGTGCTCTCATTTTCATTTCTGGGAATGAAAACTCACGACATTGAGATGGGTGACCGTGTTAATTTCGATATTGTGATGAGTGTCGATGTAGGCTTGCTCGAAGAGGTTATTGTGATCGGTTATGGTACAGTTAAGAAAAAGGACCTCACCGGTGCAGTAACAAGGATAAATGCTGAGGATGTACAGACTGAAGCCAGTTCCAACATGACATCAATGCTGAGGGGAGCAATTCCCGGGCTGAATGTCTCTTTCAGCACTTCTGCAAAAGGTCTGAGCAGTGCCAGCGATATGATGATCAGGGGAGAAACTTCACTCAGAGCTAACAGTACTGATCAGGCCAGCGCCAATGCCCCTCTGATAGTTGTGGACGGGATGATCTATTACGGCGACCTTGCCGATATTAATCCTGCAGATATCGAAACCTTTGATATCCTTAAGGATGCTTCATCGGCTGCTATTTATGGCGCACGGGCAACAAATGGTGTTGTCCTTATAACAACCAAAAAAGGGAAGATCGGCAAACCTGTGATAAACATTTCTACAAGCACTGGCTTAGCATATGTCTCACCTGCACATTTTAATCTTATGAACGGTGAGCAGTTCATAGCAAGGAGGATAGCCGGCTTTGAAGCCAATGAACGCCGTCAGCTTACAATAGGAGCAGGTTATTATCAAAGTGCTGAGAACCTTCCATCAGGTGTGACAGTGGAACAGTGGAAAGCTTATGACGGTTCCGGTTCTGCAAGCGATCTGACAGCTATCTGGCTCAACAGGATAGGATTTGCACCCATAGAAATTAAAAACTACCAGGAAGGGAGAGAGCTTGATTACAGCAAGTATGCCTGGCAAAACGGATTTACACAGGATTATACCCTGAGCGTTTCAGGAAGCTCTGAAGCAGTTGCATATTATTTCTCACTTGGTTATACCGATAATGAGGGTATCCAGTATAATGAAAGATTCAATACAATACGTTCGCGCATTAACCTTGAATCAAATGTCACAAAATGGCTGAAAGTGGGAATGAACACTCAGATGGCGTTCAGGGACGAAAGTCCTGTACTGCCCGGAGTAAGTCTCTACGTGACACCCTATTCATCGATGTATGAAGAGGATGGAAAAAACCTGTTATTTGCTCCTTCAGGTTACATCAACGCACCAAATCCATGGCTTGAAATGGAGTACCACGACAGGTACCTGAAGTATAATACAATGAACAGTAAAATCTACGGAATAATTTCCCTGCCTTTTGGATTTTCATTAACTACAGAATACATCCCGAGGTTCAACTGGAACAGGGATTATCAGTCGTATTCATCAAAGCATGACCTCTGGCTGCCTCAGGGTGGAAGAGCTTCAAGGCAAAACACAACGATATTTGAATGGCAGATCAACAATATGCTTAAGTGGAACAAGACATTCGGCGTACATAATTTCGATGTAACTTTTGTTCAGAATGCGGAGAAATACCAGTACTGGAGAGATTACATATACCGGCAGCGGTTCCTGCCAAGTGATGTTCTTGGTTATCACAGGATGCAGGCAGCTTCTGAAGATCTCGAAATATCGAGCAATGATGAAATGAGCACGGCTGATGCACTGCTTGCCCGTGTTAATTATACTCTCATGGACAGGTATAATTTAACAGCATCATACCGCCGCGACGG